>CAZYGL010000008.1:9698-17459 GCA_964647335.1 uncultured Syntrophomonas sp.
TACCAGGGGAATGATCCGCAGGGGAGTGGCGATAAACACCACATCGCATCCGGACAGATCCTCGTTTGACAAACGGCGGCTTATCGCCGCCATTTCCACCGCTTTTTCCTCCGTTGCCGGAATATTGTCCCTGCCTAGAACCTCGAGCTCTGGCCGGGAGGACCGCAAAGCCATCCCAAGGGATGCCCCGACCACGCCCAGCCCGATAATTGCTATCCTTTTCATGCTGTCCCTACCTGAGGCAGCTCAAGGTTCATTGCAGCTTTGACTGCCTGGATGCGTTTCATCAAAATCCCGAAATCATCCGGGGTCAATGACTGGGGACCATCCGACCAGGCTTCAGCCGGATTGGGATGTACCTCCACGATCAGTCCATCACAACCGCAGGCTATGGCAGCCAGGGACATCGGAATTATTAACTCCCTTTTGCCCGTGCCATGACTTGGATCGACTATCACCGGCAGATGTGAAAGCTGTTTTACCAGGGGAACCGCACTCAGATCCAGGGTATTGCGGGTATAGGTTTCAAAGGTGCGTATGCCCCGTTCGCACAGGATCACCTGGTTGTTGCCGCTGTCGAGTATATATTCTGCTGCCATCAGCCATTCTTCTATGGTTGCTGACAGTCCGCGTTTCAATAGGATAGGCTTGTTGACCTTGCCCACTTCTTTCAGCAGGAAAAAATTCTGCATGTTACGGGCACCAATCTGGATAACATCAGCATATTCTGAAACCAGGTCCACTGACTTCTGGTCCATTACTTCGGTGACTATGGGCAAGCCCGTAATTTCTCGTGCTTCAGCCATGATCCTGAGTCCCTCTTCTCCCAGGCCCTGGAAAGAATAAGGGGAACTGCGAGGTTTAAAAGCCCCGCCCCTTAGCAGATCGGCGCCCCGTTCTTTAACCGCCAGAGCGGTCTCGATAAACTGTTCCCTGCCTTCTACCGCACATGGTCCAGCTATAACCGGCACGCTTCCATCCCCGAACCTGGCCCGGCCCACCTCCACCACCGTACTGAAGGACTTGAATTCGCGTGAAGCCATCTTAAAAGGCTTCATTATAGAAACAACATTCTCAACTCCATCCATAGCTTCCAGCGAACATGCTTCCAAGCGCTGGCGGTCACCCACCGCCCCCAATATGGTGCGGGTGACACCTTCGGACAAATGAACATTAAAGCCGGCGTTCAACAATCTTTTATTGACCGCCTCGATCTGTTCCCGGGTTGCCCCTTTTTTCATTACCACTACCATCCTGCCTATTCTCCTCCTTTTTATGCAGATAGGCCTAAAAACAAAAAACACTCCGAGACAAGCCCACAGTGTTACAGAAAGTATGCCACCTAGCCCATACTTCCGTCCTACCCGCCTGACTTAAATTGGGATAATCCTTAATCTACCATCCTACATTGATTATGATAGCATAACGATGCCCATCCTACAAGGTGGAACATCAGGGCCTGTTCCGCTCTCAACACGCCCCGCCAGGCTTGAGGAGAAAATGGCCATGGCTCTAATTTATCCTTGAAATGCCTATTTAAAAGAAGTATAATGTTTTTTGCCGGCGGGTGTAGCTCAATGGTAGAGCCCCAGCCTTCCAAGCTGGTTGCGCGGGTTCGATTCCCGCTACCCGCTCCATTTTTATGTCCCTGTGGCTCAGCTGGATAGAGCAACGGACTTCTAATCCGTAGGTCGGGGGTTCGAATCCCTCCGGGGACGCCATTTTAATTTTTCCAGTCTTGGGCGCGGTGGGTGTAGCTCAGTCGGCTAGAGCACCAGATTGTGGCTCTGGGGGCCGTGGGTTCGAGTCCCATCATCCACCCCATTTAACCTTGACAGCCATCCGGGTATCCGAGTATACTCAGTAGCGTTGGGGTGTAGCCAAGCGGTAAGGCAACGGACTTTGACTCCGTCATTCGTTGGTTCGAATCCAGCCACCCCAGCCAGTTTCATACTCGTCTGAGGGCCATTAGCTCAGTTGGTAGAGCACCTGACTTTTAATCAGGGCGTCCGGCGTTCGAGTCGCCGATGGCCCACCAACTAAAGATACGAACCCGCCTTGTTGGGCGGGTTTTTTATTGATCCGCTATTCTTCCGTCTGCCTCTCCAAAAATCAAGAATCCCGCTGTAGGCTCTTCCTGATGCGTCCAGGTCAAGAAACGTAATCTATATACAAAATCTTTACGCCACCTCCATGAAATCGCTACAGATATTTTATGCTTACCCGATCTAAACTAGAGCAAATGAAGCTCGGCGAATCATAATACCATTGGCCAACGGGTATCTTGTTAAGAGTCTTGCCAAGGTACAAAAAATTTGCTCCGGGACTATGAGATAAGGGTGGTTTAAATGATAAATCAATTCCTGCGCTGGATATTCGGTCAGAAGATGGAAACCAGCCGGCTACACGAAGAAAAACTGAGTGTTTTCTGGGGCATGCCGATTTTGTCTAGTGATGCCATATCTTCAGTGGCTTACGCAGTTGAAGAGATCCTACTCGTTCTAGTCCCAGCGTTAGGAGCTGCTTCTTTCCTTTGGATGCCTCGCATAGCTGGGGTGATCATCTTGCTCCTACTCATCTTAACCTTCTCATACCGGCAAGTAGTGGATTCCTACCCCCAGGGAGGAGGTGCCTATATTGTGGCTAAAGAAAACCTGAGCCCAATGGCAGGACTGATTGCCGGCGCATCTCTGTCGGTGGATTACACCCTGACTGTGGCGGTGAGTGTATGTGCTGGCACCGCAGCCATAACTTCAGCGATGCCGGGATTGTTCCCACACCGTGTAGCTATAAGTATCGTGGTAATATTGTTGCTCTTGGTCGGCAATGTGCGAGGCATCAGGGAATCAGCTCGAGTCTTCAGTATTCCTACCTATGCATTTATCATCGCTATTATAGCGTTGATAGTGACCGGCGTAGCCCAACAAGCCAACGGCAGTGCAGTGATTGCTGCAGTTCCTCTGCCGGAAGCTATGCCGTTATCCTGGACCACCCAGGCCATGCTTGGTTTCTTGCTACTTAGAGCCTTCGCCTCAGGCTGCAGCGCAGTCACTGGAGTTGAAGCAGTCAGCAATGCTGTGCCCAACTTCAAGGAACCGGCTCCCCGCAACGCTAAAATCGTCTACGCAATGCTAGCCTTGGCCATCATGGTCTGTTTCGGGGGTATCGCCTACCTTGCCAACCTCTACCAAACAGTGCCCAATCCTCAACAGACGGTGATCGCCCAATTGGGGTTGAGTGTATTCGGATATGGAGGAATGTTTTACTTCATCCAGGCTACCACCGCCCTCATCCTGGCTCTTGCTGCCAACACTGCTTTTGTTGGTTTCCCCACCCTTCTTTCAGTTGTCGCCCAGCACGGGTATGCTCCTCGGCAAATGGCACTGCGCGGGCATCGCCTGAACTTCAACAATGGTATCATTATCCTGGCCTTGCTTGCTATCCTGCTGGTGGTTATCTTTCAGGCTGACACTCATTTGCTGATCGGCCTTTACGCTGTCGGAGTCTTTACTTCCTTCACCCTTTCCCAGACCGGCATGCTTCTGCGCTGGCTCAGGCTGAAAAACCCGGGCTGGCGTTTTAAAGCATTTGTCAACGGTCTGGGAGCAGTTACTACCCTGGCGGCTCTGCTAGTCATCGGGACAACCAAATTCGAGGAGGGAGCCTGGATCGTATTTGTGGTCGTACCGATCATGGTTTTCCTGATGTTGCAGGTGAAACGCCATTACGAATCGGTGGCTGAACAACTGGATATACCCAACGAGACATTGGGCCACATTACCTTGGTGGCTCCTTATGCCCATCATGTAATTGTGCCGATCGACAGCCTCAATGCTATGGTAGTCAAAGCTTTACGCTATGCCCGTACTATGTCTGCTCAAGTGGAGGCTTTTCATGTTGAGACTTATGCCGGGGAGGCCGACAAGCTAAAGAGGAAATGGGCTCTTCTGAACACCGATATCCCGCTGATCGTCAGGCAATCACCCTATCGGGATGTGATAGGACCGCTCAAGGAGTACATCGATTCGGAAGAACATGCTTCACTGCCTGGAGATATAATTACTGTGCTCTTGCCCCAGTTCTTTGTGGCCAAATGGTGGCATATGATTCTGCACAACAACACCAGCCTATTTATCGCCAATGCCATGTTCAGCAAAAGGAACGTGGTTGTGTCAATCCTGCCTTTTTATTTGGCTGATGTTAATCGATACAAAAATAAGGTGACTGGCAACAGCAACGGCAGTTAAGCAATATAAAAGATCAGCATTGTCCTGCCTTCCCAATATGAATAAATTGGAATATCATTGTGTAATAAATGGTGGTTTCCGTTTTATCAACTAGTGGGAGTTATGGCAATGGGAAACTTAAAGCTTGGGCGACAATTGCGCCACTTTATTGCTCGGGAACTGGCTTCTGGCTTTAAAACTGAGAAAAGCGGCTGGTCACTGGTGCTTGCCCTTATCGCGGTGGGGATCATTACTCTCCTTGGCCGTGCCTACGGTGACTATCTTGGTTTAATCAACATGGGCATGTTGTACATGCTGCCCGTGGTTTTATCAGCCTCGCGTTCAGGGGTTTGGGGGGCTTTGACCGTTGCCTTGACCAGCGTGTTGTGCCTTGATATTTTCTTTGTCCCGCCCCTCCTGTTTTTGACCGTCAGTGATCCCCGTTACTTGATCACCTTTGTGGTTTTTATGATGGTCGCCTATACCACAGGCAGCATGGCTGATATGCTGCGCCAGCGTATAAGCCAGGCTGTACAGAATGAGCAAAGAGCCCGGGTGCTCTATGATCTGGCTCAGGGACTGTCCGGAGTGAATGATTCTGAGATCCTAATACGTAAAATCGCTGCCCAGGTTGCTGAAATCCTGAATGCCGAAACCGCCTTGTATCTGCCGGACCATGAAGGTCAGCTTAAGGTAGCCGCGGCCAGCTCAGCCCTGGGTGACCTGGTATTGGGACCAATCGATCTGCTGGCTGCCCAATGGGCTTACAACCATGCAGCGCCCAGCGGCAAGGGCACAGATGCATTGCCTGGAGCCCGCGGTTATCACATTCCGATCCGGACCGAGGAAAAAATTTTGGGCGTTCTGGGGATTATACCATCCCAGGAAATACTTGCCCCGGAGCAGATTGATCTTATTGAGGCTCTGGCAGGTCTTTCCGCGCTGGCTATAGTTAGACTGGAGTTAGCTGCAGAGGCCCAGGAGATAAAAATCCTGGAGAACAGTGAACGTCTCAGGGCAGCTCTTTTCAATTCCATTTCCCATGACATGAAGACCCCCTTGTCCACCATTCTTGGAGCCGTTTCCAGTCTAATTGACGAAGGCCATTTATACAATTACGATCAGAAGCTGGCTCTGCTGGGAAGTATCAGGCAAGGTTCGCTGCGCATGAATCGCTTGGTCAATAATCTGCTCGACATGGCTCGCCTGGAAAGTGGCTACATGAAACTCAACGCTGATTGGGCGGATATACAAGATATTATCGGCGTGACCCTGAGGGAAAACCGTGAAATCCTAAAGGGATACAACATCAAAGTAGCTGTTTCTGATAAGAACAGGGTGATTAAAATTGATTATGCTTTAATCGAACAGGTTTTGACCAACCTGCTGCATAACGCGGTCAAACATTCACCGGTGCACGGGGAAATAGAAATTAGTGTTACGGAAGAACCTCAGAACTTGTTGGTTTCTGTTGCAGACCATGGTACTGGCATACCTCCTGGTGACGAAGAAAAGATATTTGATAAGTTCTATCGCCTTCAGTCTCCTGGAAATGTAGGCGGCACTGGTCTGGGACTTTCAATTTGCCGAGGGATAATCGAGGCTCACGGTGGCAAGATCTGGGCTATAAACCGAGCGAACGGCGGCAGTCGCTTTACCTTTACCCTGCCCTTAGAGGTTGCTCCACAAAACGCGAAAAATTTGGAGGTGGGCGCGGAATGAGAACCGGCGCGAAAATCCTGGTAATAGATGACGAACCGGAGATCCGGCGGCTACTCAAAATAGGTCTTGACGCACATGGTTATGACTTTGCCGAAGCCGATACTGGTAAGGAAGGGATTTATCAGGCAGTCCTTGTCCGTCCGGACGTGATCATCCTGGACATGGGGCTGCCGGATCTGGACGGATTCGAGGTAGTCAACCGAATTAGAGAATGGAGCCAGATTCCTATTATCATCCTGTCGGTCAAGGGCCAGGATAAGGACAAAGTAAAAGCTCTGGACTTGGGGGCAGATGACTACCTCACCAAGCCCTTCAGTGTCAGTGAATTGATGGCCAGGATAAGGGTGGCTTTACGCCACCAGGCCAATCTGAAAGAAGAACCGGTCATTACTGTGGGCGACCTATATGTAGATCTATCCCGACGTGAGGTAAAGGTTTCCCAAAATGAGGTCCATCTCACTCCTACCGAGTATGAACTGCTCAAAATCCTGGCTGTGCATGCCGGCCGGGTCGTTACTCACCGCCAGCTTATATCCGCGGTCTGGGGTAATTATGATCCCGAATTCTCGCAATACCTGCGCATCTATATTAGCCAACTTCGCAAGAAGCTTGAAAAAGACCCCAACCAACCCAAGTATATTCGCACAGAACCCGGGATTGGCTATCGTTTGACCGAGTGGGACTAGCCCTTCGGCCCGTCCTCAGCATCACATTTCCCTTAGGTTATCAATAACAGCTTCATAATTCTGACTAATCGGATACCGTTTTTTTCGAAGCGAGAAGGTTCAATTTTTCGCAATCGACACAGCAGTCAGGAAGATATTCAGCCCAGAATTTGTCCTCCTTATCTCCGGTTAATTCACGATCCATGATAATTTTCCCATCTGTCAATTCCAGCATGCGGTCAGCCTTAGTAGCCAGATTACGGTCGTGGGTCACCATAATAAAGGTGGTGCCCCTTTCCTGGTGCATTTCCCTCAACAAAGCGAATACGTTTTGGGTATTGGCTGAATCCAGGTTGCCAGTGGGTTCATCCGCCAATATCAGCAAGGGATTATTGATGAGGGCGCGGGCAATAGCCGCCCGCTGCTGCTCGCCGCCGGAAATGGCATTAGCCCTGTTGTCGCGGCGATGGCTCAAGCCAACTTGTTCCAGGAGATCCAAAGCCCGCTGGTGTATTTCGCGCGACTCTCTCCCGGCGTATATTAAATGAGGTATCAGCACGTTCTCCAGCACCGTAAATTCAGGCAGTAAAAAATGAGATTGAAAGATAAAGCCCATCTTCTGGTTTCGGAAATAGGCTAGTTCATCATCGTTCAGGCCGCTGATATCGACACCGTCAATCATTATTTGGCCGGAGGTGGGTCTGTCCAACGCTCCCAGCAGGTGCAGCAGGGTGCTTTTACCGGAACCTGAAGGACCGATCATAGATGTAAATTGGCCGGCTTTAATCTCAAGGTCGATCCCGAACAAGACCGGGGTTTTGACCTTGGTACCATACTCCTTGCTGATCTGGTTGGTCTTGATCATTGTCCTATCCATTGCGTATCACCTCAACCGGGTCCATCCGGGCAACACGACGGGCAGGTACATATGCAGCCATGGTGGCTGAAAGCAAGGTGGACATCAGTATTATCATCACCGGTATGGGCTTGAGCAGTAAACCGTATTGCTGCTGGGCCAGGATGATAAAAGCCTGGCTCATCAATAATCCCAGCCCAAACCCCAGTATTGCCCCTGAGCCTCCCAATGCGGCCCCTTGGATAAGGAAGACCCTGGAAACACTATTGGTCCGTATCCCCATGGCTTTCAA
>CAZYGL010000009.1:0-13254 GCA_964647335.1 uncultured Syntrophomonas sp.
CATCCACCATTTCCGGTTCAGTAGGCTTGCCCCACTCAACTTCAAAAAGGTCCGCGGGAACCCCATTGGCAAGCGCCATTTCAAACCAGCGCTTGCCGAAAGCACCAATCGAAAATACCGCGGCTCGTTTAAGCGTACAGGAGCGCACTGCTCCTTCCATCAGACCGCTTCCTGAAGATGTGGAGAGCAATATGGCCGAATCTGTACAGAAGAGCTGCTTGAGTTTATCGCTTATGCTGTGCTGCAAAGCTGACGCATCACGGCTGCGGTGACCAATCATTGGTGTAGCCATTTTCGCAAGCACATCAGGCCTTACCTCGACCGGGCCAGGAATGAACAATTTTTTATGCACTGCTAAACCTTCTTTCTGCATTTATTGCCTGACGATTCACTGTTACATTTTAGCAAGTTCATGGGAGTTTCTCAATCATAGCCGCCAAGATGCCATACTCACCGCCCCAAGCCGCATCGTGAACTGTCAGCAATTATGGCGCCAGCCCTTTTTTGACACGATTGGAGGTATATATTACTATGTAAAAAATCAACGGGATCGATACCTGAGGTTCTCTTTCAACATGGATCGGGGAGAATGATTTGCTAAAGGAGGAAAAAATGGATAAGCAACTGCTAGAAAAAGCCCGCACTCTGATCAACGCTAATTATATTTCCACCACTTTGAGCACGGTATCAAAAGACTATGATGTCAATATTGCAGTGATAACCGTCCTCGAAATGGTTGATGACCAGACCATAATCTGCGCCCGTTTTGGCGCTGAAAAGACTTATGCCAATCTTAAAGAAACCGGCAAAGGTGTTTTCTTGGTCCTGCTGACCCCTGGCAACCAGACTAAAGATGGGGTAAGGGTCTATGTGGAACTCATCGCCGATCAGGAAGAAGGCGAATATTACGATCGCATCAAAAAGCGGCTTCTACAGACGCCCTACGCTGGTTTCCCTCTCAAAAACTGCCTGGTGTTCAAAATCAATGCCATACTGCCGGTATCGATGTTGAAGAAATAAGGGTTACGGTTTCATTCGCTCAGTATCTCTACCCCGGCGTCGGTAACCCTAACGGTATGTTCCCACTGGGCGGAGAGGGAATCATCTGCCGTCACTGCTGTCCATCCATCTTCCAGGCGTTTGCATTCATAACTGCCGGTATTGATCATGGGCTCAATGGTAAAAACCATATTGGGCACCAGCACCATGCCGCTGTCCTTATCGCCGTAATGATGCACAAAAGGGTCCTCATGGAACTCAAGGCCGATGCCATGGCCCCCGTATTCCTGGACAACCGAAAATCCGTGCATTTTAGCATGCTGCTCGATGGCATAAGCGATATCGCCAATACGTTGGAATGGTCTGACCTGTTCAATGCCTTTATAGAGGCATTCCCGGGCTACCCTGACCAGTTCCCGTGCTAAGGGGCTGGGATCCCCGATCAGGTACATGCGGCTGACATCCCCGTAATATCCGTCCAGGATACAGGTCACATCCACATTGACGATGTCGCCGTCCTGCAAACGGGTTTGGTCGGGTATACCGTGACAGACTACATTGTTGATCGAGGTGCAGCAACTGCGGGGAAAGCCCCCGTAATTAAGCGGTGCCGGTATGGCACCTCGAGAGAGGGTATATTCATGTACCCACTGGTCTATCTGCTGGGTCTCAATACCTATGCCGATCCTGGAATCCACCATGTCCAGAATTTCCTTGCTTAACTGGCAGGACCTGCGGATACCATCGATCTGGGTTTCGTTCTTGATGATCTTCCGGGGCGGCACCTGATAGCCGGCCCTGGCTAGTTCCGCCAGGCGTTCATCCTGAGCCAGGTGGCATTTTTTATATTTGCGCCCGCTGCCGCACCAACACGGTTCGTTGCGGGACAAACTCAATTCATATTCATCGGCTAACATGGCTCAACCTTCCTATCTCATTTCGGCTTGCATCTCGATTGCCTGGGTCAGAATATCCCGCAGCTTGTCCTCAAAAACTTGGTTGTCCAGCAAGGTGCGCTCCAGCTTCAAAGTAGCCATTCCGCCATCAAACTGGACGACCTCCCAATGGCGCGCTGCAAACAGCGCCTTGGCCCTGGCCTCCAGATTCAGAAGCTCTTCTCCGGACAAGTGCTCTGCGTAATAGATGGACTGTATCACCACATCACAATAGATATTGTCTGCGTCCAGGGGCAACTGATCACCGAAATATTCGTAGAGCCCCAGAAGTTCTTGCTCGTTGTATCGAATCGGGATATTTATGAAAGGAAAGACCCGGCCCCGCACGTAAGAATTTTTCAGTGTGGTGGCGCACAGGCTGCTGCAGGTGGTGATCCCCAGATCAGCAAATTCTTCCAGCAGGGCTTTGACCCGATTGAATATGCTCTCCACCCAAGTCTCTCGCTGATCGATAGACATTCCCCCCAGGGTCAATATCCTGCCTGCCATGCTCTCTTCCCCCCAATTATTATTCTTCCCTGGAGCATCCTGCTCCGGGCCTCGACTGCTTGGTCATCCGTCAATACGCGCAAGAGTCGCGCTGCCGTGACCATGCTAGATATACATCAGATATTTGAACATCATCCAGAAGTGCCCCAGGCTGCCAGCCAGCACAAAGACATGGAAAACCTCATGGAATCCAAACCATGGACATGACAAGGGCGGCCATTTGCTGCCGTATACAACCGCCCCCAGCGTATACATCAACCCGCCTATGCAAAGCCAAGTCAAAGCCCCTACTGGCAAGGTGTGAATGAGTGGATACATGGCAAACACCACCAGCCAGCCCATTGCCAGGTATATCCCTGTAGACAGCCAGCGTGGTGCTCCGAACCAGACGATCTTCATTATTATACCTGCTACGGCCAAAATCCACACCGTTATCAAAAGGGTCAAGCCCCAGGCACCAGTCAGGCCTAAAATGCATACCGGTGTATAGGTTCCCGCGATCAGCACGTATATCATCATGTGATCGATACGGCGAAGCCAGAGTGACACCTTTTCAGAAACTTTCAGCAGATGGTATAGAGCACTAGCAGTATACAACAGGATCAGGGCTGCACCGAAAATGGCAAAGGTGACCAGGTGCTTGGGAGTGGCAAATCTGTCGGCATAAACCATCAGTATCACCAGTCCCGCTACCGACAGAAGAGCCCCTCCCAGATGGGACAGCCCGCTGAAAGGATCCTTGAATGTATTCCTGATAACCAGCCTAATCTGGTGCAAACGGTTCATATAACTCGCCTTTTCTGCTAGAAATAGGATCTACTTGTTTTGCATCAGGGCTACCCTGCGGTTTACATCCTCCCAGTTGACCAGGTTCCACCAGGCCTCGATCCAGGCCGCCCGCTTGTTCTGGTATTTCAGGTAATAGGCGTGTTCCCAGACATCGATGATGAGCAGCGGCACCGCACCCCACTGGGTCAGATCCTGGTGTTTTTCCGCCTGCAGCACTACCAGTTTCTCGAAGACCGGATTGCAGGCCAGGATAGTCCACCCCGATCCCTCAACGGCAGCTGCGGAGGCCGAAAACAATTTCTTGAAGTTATCAAAACCGCCGAAATCTCGATCGATCAATTCACCGACCGCTCCTCCAGCCGGGCCACCGCCGTCAGGTTTCATGTTCTCCCAGAAGATGGTGTGCAAAATGTGTCCCGCTCCGTGAAATGCCAGCTCCCGCTCAATATGTTTGATGAGGCCAAAATCGCCTTTTTCGATGGCCTCAGCCAGCTTGGCTTCAGCATTGTTCAATCCGTCAACATAAGCTTTATGATGCATATCATGGTGAAGTCGAACCGTCTGCTCATCATAAAATGGTTCCAGGGCGTTGTAAGCGTAAGGGAGTTGCGGTAAAACATGTGCCATCATATCAAGCCTCCTTTTATCAATGGTTTGGTTTCCGTTAGCGGCGGCCAGGTTGCTGCCCTCTCGGGCAGCTTCCTTATATAGCCAGTATATATGAAAAAACTCTGCCTATAAAGAAAAAAAGGCCCTTGGAGGGGGCCCTCGGCTGTGATCAGCCATCTGGCAATTAGTGATTATTTATTTATGGCGGGCAATATCTTCGACAGCTTTTATCACTGTCAGGATTTCTGGCTCGGTGGTGAAATAGCCAGGGCTCAGCCGGCACGCCCCCCTTTCCAGGATTCCCAGGGTCTGATGAGCCAAGGGCGCGCAATGCAAGCCGGAGCGGGTAATGATCCCGTGCTCATATTCCAAACGCAGACTGACCTGTCCGCAATCGACGCCGTCGATATTAAAGGCCACTACCGCCACCCTCTGCTCAAGCTCTTGGGGGCCGTATATCTCCACTCCGCGGATCTCTTGCAAAGCCTGCAACAGGATACCGGTCAAATGCTGTTCATGCTCCCTCATCTGTTTGCGCCCGGTGGAGAGGATGAAATCGATCCCGGCGCCCAGTCCTGCAATCCCAGGAGTATTGGGAGTTCCGCTTTCGAAGCGGTCCGGCATGCATTCAGGTTGTTCCAGGGACTCGGACAGGGAACCAGTGCCCCCCTCTTTCAGCGGTTTGAGCTGCAAGCCAGGTTTGACATATATACCTCCTGTACCCTGGGGCCCCATCAGACCCTTGTGTCCGGTAAAAGCTAAAATATCTATCTGCTGTGCTTCCACATCCAGGTCCAATACTCCGCCAGTCTGCGCCGTATCGACCATGAAGACGATCCCATGCTCCCGGGCAATTTTTCCCACCTCGGTAATGGGCATTATGGTCCCGCTGAGATTGGAAGCATGGAGGATACAAATCATCCGGGTGTTGTTCTGGATAGCCCTTTCTATATCCTGGGGATCCAGCATCCCGCGGGGATCGCATTTGACCGCAGTCCATTCCAGACCCTGCCTGGTCATTGCATAAACGGGCCGGGCCACCGCGTTGTGCTCCATACTGGTAGTAATAACATGATCACCCGGCTTCAGCCAGCCCTTCAGTCCCAGGTTGAGGGATTCAGTCACATTGGGTGTAAACGCGATCCGGGTGCTGTCTTTGATATTGAAAAGCCGGGCCAGCGCTTCCCGGGTATCAAGGAGGATCGTTCCTGCCTGGACCGTTTGGCGATGGGTGCCCCGCCCCGGATTGCCCCCTTGATTGCGGCTGAAATTGTCTACAGCTACATATACGCTTTCGGGTTTAGGAAAGGTAGTAGCTGCATTATCCATATAAATTCCGTCCATCTATGGCTTCACTCCATTTCGAGTTCCAATATAACATAATTTCTCTTCTTATTGAAATAACCTATAGTTATACTTACAGCGACGCAGCCCTCAGGTGAAGTCGATCGTGGTTGTCGGGCCAAGAAAAAAGGACGGTTCCTTTTTGATAATAGGAACCGTCCTGGGAAGCTCTTGTAACCAGACCGTTGGCTGGTTTATTGAGGATTTTCCCATTCTATCGCCAGCCTGCCTTCCCTTGCATCCACCTTGATAGTCGCCCCATCCAGCACTTGTCCGCCGATTAGAGCCCTGCCCACCAAGGTTTCGAGCTTGCTCTGCAGGAAGCGTTTCAAGGGCCTGGCTCCGAACACCGGATCGAATCCCTCAGAAGCTATATACTCCCGGGCAGCCTCGCTGAGTTCCAGTTTGATCTGCCGGTCCTGGAGACGCTTGCGCAGGTCATCCACCAGCAGTTCCACGATCCGCTCGATTTCTGGCAAGGTGAGCGGTCGGAAGAGCACAGTTTCATCAACCCGGTTCAGGAATTCCGGGCGGAAACTGCGTTGCAGTTCGCGCATGACCTTATCCCTGGCTGTCTCGCTGATTTCCCCCTGGGAATTGATGCCTTCAAGCAAGTAATGGGAACCCAGATTTGACGTCATGATAATAATCGTATTCTTGAAATCCACGGTTCGCCCGTGAGAATCGGTGATGCGGCCATCATCCAGGACCTGCAGCAATACGTTGAATACATCATGATGAGCTTTCTCTATCTCATCGAAGAGCACCACTGAATAGGGCTTGCGCCGCACCGCCTCCGAGAGTTGTCCTCCCTCCTCGTAACCTACATAACCAGGAGGAGCGCCGATCAACCGGGATACGGTGTGTTTTTCCATATATTCACTCATATCGATGCGAATCATATTCTTTTCCGAATCAAAAAGGACTTCGGCCAGGGTTTTGGCCAGCTCGGTCTTGCCTACCCCGGTCGGGCCAAGGAAAATGAACGAACCAATAGGACGACGGGGATCTTTTATCCCGGCTCGGGCCCGGATGATCGCATCAGCCACCAGGTTCACCGCCTCATCCTGCCCTACCACCCGTTCATGCAGAACTTCATCCAGATGGAGCAGCTTCTCTCTTTCACCCTCTACCAGGCGGGTTAAGGGAATGCCGGTCCAACGGGATATAATCCGGGCGATTTGTTCCTCTGTGACTTCCTCGCTAAGCAGACTGGCCGCTCCTTGTTTGCGAGCCATGAATTCTTCTGCAGCTTTGAGGCGGCGCTCTATTTCCGGCAGTTCACCGTATTTCAGCTGGGCTGCACGGTTCAAATCATAGTCCCGCTCGGCTCTTTCTATCTCCTGGCGGATCCGCTCCATTTCTTCCCTCAAGGCGGTGACTTTATGGATGGCATTTTTCTCAGCTTCCCATTTAGCCCGCATGGCATCAGACTTGCTCCTGATTTCTGCCAGTTCCTTCTGCAGAGCCTGCAGTCTCTCCTGGCTGGCCGGGTCTTTTTCTTTGCCGAGAGCCGCTTCTTCTATTTCCAGTTGCATGATCCGCCGGGATATCTCGTCCAGGTCGGCGGGCATAGAATCGATTTCGGTCCTCACCATGGCACAAGCCTGGTCTACCAGGTCAATGGCTTTATCCGGCAGGAAACGGTCCGAGATATAACGATTTGAAAGCACCGCTGCCCCTACCAGGGCATTGTCATGGATCTTGACCCCATGGAAAACCTCGAACCGCTCCTTCAGACCCCGCAGGATTGAGATTGTATCTTCCACCGATGGCTCATCCACCATTATAGGCTGGAAGCGCCTTTCCAGGGCAGCATCCTTCTCGATGTGTTTGCGGTATTCATCCAGGGTAGTGGCCCCTATACAGTGCAGTTCCCCCCTGGCCAGCATAGGTTTTAGCATGTTGCCGGCATCCATGGAGCCTTCCGCTTTTCCGGCACCGACGATATTGTGGAGTTCATCGATGAACAGGATAATCTGCCCTTCGCTGTCTTTTACCTCCTGTAAAACCGCTTTAAGCCGCTCCTCGAATTCGCCCCGGTACTTGGCGCCAGCCACCAGGGCCCCCATATCCAATTCGAAAATAGTCTTGTTTTTAAGTCCTTCCGGCACGTCATTGCGGACGATCCGGTGGGCCAATCCCTCGACTATGGCCGTTTTGCCAACTCCTGGCTCACCTATGAGCACCGGATTATTCTTGCGTTTCCGGGACAGGATAAGGATCACATCCCGGATCTCACTGTCGCGGCCGATCACCGGATCCAGTTTTCCGCTCCGCACCAGCCCCACCAGGTCCCTCCCATACTTTTCCAAGGCCTCATAGCTGGTTTCCGGAGTGGCACTGGTCACCCTCTGACTGCCGCGAACAGCGCTCAAAGCCTCAAGAAACTGGTCCCGGCTCAATCCCATTTGCTTCATGATCCGTGCCGAAGCCCCGGCTGCTCCTTCCTCAAACATGGCCAAAATCAAGTGTTCCACGCTTATATAGTCATCTTTAAGCCGGCCTGCCTCTTTTTCAGCTCGGGCCAGCAGTTGGTTCAACCGCTGGGTCACATATACCTTGCCGGCTTCGGTGACTCCCCCGGTTATACGCGGCCGCCTGTTAAGGTTGTCTTCCAGTTCTCTGGTTACTCGGCTGGGCTCCACCCCAGCACGGCTGAATAATCTTGGTATCAAACCCTCATCCTGCTCCAGCAGGGCCATAAGCAAGTGTTCCACATCCACTTCCTGATGTCCGCGGCTGACAGCCAGATTCTCGGCATCATGTATCGCTTCCCTTGATTTTTCGGTCAATCTGTTCATGTCCAAATTTATCCACCTCCTGTTCGCTCTTGTCTAATCTATACTTCTGGATTGATTTGGCTGCGGGCGCTGGACCCGTATTTGGCCTTATCTCTCTTGGCGCCGTTCTAATTCTCTTTCCAGCTGTCTGATCCGCTCCAGCAAGTCCAGGACCAACCCGACTCCTGCCCAATTGATGCCCAGCTCATTTCGCAAACGCCAGGCCCGCTTGACTTCAGCCACCGCAGCAGGATTGAAAAGCAGTTCAGGGCTGGTCTGTTCAGGCTCAATCAATCCCAGGTCTACCATCCTCTCTACTAGACCTGGATGGACCCGGGCATTCCGTGCGGTTTCGGTCAGGGTTAAAAGTCCTGCTCTAACCGAGGTCCGGCTCAGAATCAAATAATAATGGCTGCAGGTCATTTTCTAGGCCTCCTTTCCCTTGGCCCGGGGATCGAAGGTCGATATCCGGGATAATTCCTCGAAAAGTTCACGCTCCCGATCACTGAGTTGTTTGGGAACCGCTATCTTGATGATCGCATAAAGATCACCGAACCAGCCTTTGCTGGCCGGCATGCCTTTACCCCGCAAGCGCAGTTTCTGCCCGGATTGAATCCCCGGGGGGATGGTAAGGTTTACTTTCCCAGTCAGGGTGGGCAGCTCTACTTTGGTCCCAAGTGCCGCTTCCCAAGGGCTGATGGCTATTTCTATTTCCAGGTCTGTTCCGCTAACGTTGAAAAGTTGATGGGGCAGGAGATGGACCCGGAGATATAGATCCCCATTAGGCCCCCCCGAACCAGGACTTCCCTGTCCAGCCAAACGGATGCGTTTGCCTTCACTGACCCCAGCGGGAATATGCACATTGATCTCCTTGATTTTGGGAGTCCAACCCGCTCCATCCCTTTCCAATTGCTGCAGGCGCAATGTCTTGCTTACACCGTGGTAGGCTTCCTCCAGGTTGAGTTCGATATCTGCTTCCTGGTCTGCACCCCGCATGGCCCAGTCGGGTCGCTCCTGGGTGCTGCGGCGGCCAGTCGAGCGTCCAAAAAGCTCCTGGAAGAAGTCACTGAACTGCCCTCCGCCTCCCTCAAAACCAAATCCACCTGGACTGGTGCCGAAATCGAACTGTACATTCTCCCAACCAGGCGGAGGAGTATAATTTTCGCCTTCCCGCCAGTTGGCTCCCAAGGCATCATAGCGCTTGCGCTTCTCTGGATCCTTGAGTACTTCGTAAGCTTCATTGATAGTCTTGAAGCTTTCTTCCGCATCCGGCGCTTTGTTCACATCCGGGTGCAGTTTACGGGCCAACTTGCGATAAGCAGCCTGGATCTCCTTCTGGGTGGCGGTCTTGCTCACTCCCAGAGCCTGGTAATAATCCTTGTATTTCAAACTGCCTCACCTTCTTTCTGTAAGGCTCTTCCGGTGGAAAAGCCAGGCCATGCCGGCGCGATTCCACCGGACATGGTTGCTTTTCCTGGCCTGAGTGCAATTACTCTTCGAAATCAGCTTCTATCGTGTCATCCACACCCTGTTGTTTGCCTCCAGCCGGAGCCTCGGCTTGTTGGGCCGCGCTGGCCAGCGCATGGCCAGCTTGCTGCAGGTCACTGATCAGGGACCGCAGTTGGTCAGTGGGGGTTTCGGCCTCCACCGCAGCTTTTGCGTCGGCAATCAGCTGTTCTATCCGGGCTTTCTCGTGCAGGGGTGCCCTATCTCCCAAGTCTTTCAGGTTCCGGTTCAGCTGGTGGGCCAGAGAATCGGCTTCGTTTTTCAAGTCTATATTTTCGCGGCGCTTTTTATCTTCGGCTGCGTGGGCTTCAGCGTCCTTGATCATACTCTCAATCTCGTTTTTGTCCAGGTTAGTGGAACCGCTTATGGTTATCTTCTGCTCCTTGGAGGTGGCCTTGTCCCGGGCCGAGACGCTTAAGATACCGTTAGTGTCGATATCGAAAGTAACCTCTATCTGCGGCACTCCCCGCGGCGCCGGGGCGATCCCATCCAGACGGAAGCGCCCGATCTGGCGGTTGTCCTTGGCTAATTCCCTCTCGCCCTGCAAGACGACTATATCAACCGAAGGCTGATTGTCTTCAGCGGTGCTGAATACCTCGGTCCGCTGGCAAGGGATAGTGGTGTTGCGGTCGATCAGGCGGGTCATTACTCCGCCCATAGTCTCCAAGCCCAGGGATAATGGTGTTACATCAAGCAGCAGCACGTCTTTGACCTCGCCGGTTATTATGGCGGCCTGAACGGCTGCTCCCAGTGCTACCACCTCATCAGGATTGACTGACATATTGGGTTCCTTGCCAGTAAAAGAGCGTACCAGTTCCTGTACCGCTAAGACCCGGGTCGATCCGCCTACCAGAATAACCTCATCCAGATCCTTTTCGGTAAGATTACCATCCTGAAGCGCCTGTTTGACAGAAATCATGCAGCGTTCCAGCAGGGGATGGATCAAATCATCAAATTTAGCCCGGGTCAACTTCATATCCAGATGTCTGGGGCCGCTGGCATCGGCCGTAATAAATGGCAGAGTTATGGTAGTATTGGTGGTACTGGAAAGTTCGACTTTGGCCTTCTCAGCCGCTTCATAGAGCCGCTGTAGGGCCTGCTTGTCCTTGCGCAAATCGATGCCTTCACTCTTCTTGAATTCCTCAGCCATCCAGTCCACTACCAATTTGTCAAAATCATCACCCCCAAGGTGGGTGTCACCCGAGGTCGATCTTACTTCGACCACCCCATCCCCGATATCAAGGATCGAAACGTCAAAGGTACCTCCACCCAGATCGAAGATCATCACAGTCTCATTTTTGTGGCTGTCCAAACCGTAGGCCAGCGCAGCCGCGGTCGGTTCGTTGATAATGCGCAGTACTTTTAATCCTGCAATCTGCCCCGCGTCTTTCGTGGCCTGGCGCTGAGCATCATTAAAATATGCGGGCACAGTTATGACCGCGTCGGTCACCTTCTCCCCCAAATAGGCTGACGCATCATCCACAAGTTTGCGCAGCACCTGGGCGCTGATTGCCTCCGGGGCGTAGGACTCCCCGTTTATATCGAAATAGGCTTTGTCATTGGTCCCTTTTATGACCTTGTAGGGGACCATTTTCATTTCCCCGGTGACCTCGTCATATTTACGGCCGATAAATCTTTTCGCCGAGTATATGGTAGCCTCTGGATTCATAATAGCCTGGCGTTTGGCCAGGGTCCCCACCAGGCGGCGGTTATCCTTGGTAAAGGCTACTACTGAGGGTGTGACCCGGTCTCCTTCCGCATTGACGATAATAACTGGCTTGCCTGATTCAACAATTGCTACCGCTGAGTTGGTAGTCCCCAGGTCAATTCCGACGGCTTTTCCCATTCAAAACACCTCCAAATTTGATAGATTTTAGCCGGTTGCACCGGCCAAGAGATTATTCGCACCAGTCTTCTATCCGGATACGCAACGATTGTTCCATCCTGAGTACCAGTTTTACTCCAGCCAGGTTTAAGCCCAGTTCCTGGATAAGGAACCGGATATGCCGCAGCATCTCTATATCCGCGTTGGAAAAAAGCCTGGTATTCCCTTCGGTGCGAGCAGGGACAACCAGGCCTAATTCCTCGTATATTCTAAGGGTACGCGGATGTACACCGACTAATTCCGCTGCCACACTGATATTGTAAACAGGCTGGTTGCGAGATACATCAACCACAACTATTACCCCTTTGCTATATCCTATAATTAGCATAAAATCTATCAATGCTCTTGTCAAGTTTTATATAAATATCTTGTCCAATAATCGAGTAGTCCTCATGGGAATAATCAGGAGAATGTGCCTCCCACGGGCTCTGGCTTGGTTTCTGATCAGGTTGCAGATATAATAAAAAAGTAGCCGCGATGATTGCTTTAGACTTAGTGTGCAAAGTTAGTGCGGAGGAGGTATATCCCTTGACCACCAAGAGGCCCCAGCGGTTCGAATACTGTCCCAAATGCGGTGAGAGACTCAAATACCAGCACAAGCAGGAAATTCCCCGTCTGACCTGTACTGGTTGTTCCTATATTTTTTACGAAAACCCGGTAGTGGGGGTTGCGGCGATTGTCGTGAACGAACAATTCCAGGTGCTCCTGGGACGTCGCAGGGCCGGCGCCTTCGAAGATCTGTGGTGTATTCCCTGTGGTTACCTGGAATACCATGAGGATGTGTACCAGGGGGTCAAACGCGAGTTCAAGGAGGAAACCAATCTGGACATCGAAATTGAAAGGGTTTTCACCGTCCAGTCCAATTTCCATGACCCCAATTGTCACAGTGTGGGTATCTGGTTCCTGGCCAGTGTATGTGGCGGCGAGGCTGAAGCCGGGGATGATTTGAGCGAAGTAGCATATTTCAGCCTGAATGAAATTCCTCCCTTGGCGTTTCCTACCGACCATACTGTCCTGAAGCTTCTCTATTCTCACTTCCACGGTCCGCTTTCCCGGAGGGAGGGTTAATTGTCCAATCCGGCCTCAATCGGCTAAGTCCGCTGTTATTGCTGAATACCCCAGAAAACGAAATATCCTCCCAGACCCAGCAGAAATACTCCGCAAACCATCAGGATGAAGTTATAGACATTCTGGCTCATGAATTTTCGGCCACCGCTTACTGCCAGGGAGACCAGTGAATACCAGGCCAGATCGGAGCTGATGTGTCCGCCTACAAATGCCAGCAGGCCTGCGGTACCGTTCTGCATAGCCAGGGTGATATAACTGAGTCCTACTGTGGCCCACCACAGGTGCCAGAGAGGATTGGCAAAACTAACAGTCAATCCCGCCACCACCGGATGAATTGTCTTATTTCCGGCTGGGGATACCTGGAGTTCAGCCAGGGAAATCCGGCTTTTCCAAGCATCACAAACCATAGAAAAGCCAAGGTAAATGAGAAAAGCTCCGCCCAATAACGCTATTATCATGGTGACTTCGCTTCGGACCAGGTAAACAGCCAGCCCAGCTACCAGGGCTAAAATGAGTGCTATTTCCAGCAGGGCATGTCCCAGTACCATCAGGGGTCCAGTCCAAAATCCTCGCCGTATGCCGAGGGCTATGGCGGTGGTCAGGAAAGGGCCCGGCAGCATGGCGCCCGAAAGCCCAACGATAAATGCTGTTGCAAACAAAGCCGTGACCGACAACTGTCTCAGGCCCTCCTTTTCCCATTAGTAAGGCAAAAGCCGCCTTGCAGGTAATGCTAATTATCCTACAGAGGCGGCATATTTGCAATCTTGTACGGTCAGACCTGTACCGGCGGCTGGATTAACTTGGCTTAGCCGTGGATCAGGCGAGG
>CAZYGL010000009.1:13354-17376 GCA_964647335.1 uncultured Syntrophomonas sp.
GTCAGACCTGTACCGGCGGCTGGATTAACTTGGCTTAGCCGTGGATCAGGCGAGGTAAACAGCGGGTACACACCCACCTGGACTCACCCCGATGTTTTACGGGCAGGATGTAGGCTTCATCTTCACTACTATGGCAGAATGAGCATTGCTGAGGAATATAGGTTTTAATCTGCCCGGCCTGTTGTTCCAGGACCGCTGCTTCTGAAAAATCCGGTGCTTCTTTTATCTCCAGGGTTAGTGCACCCAGGGGGCAGACCCCCAGGCAGAATCCCGCCCCATCGCACAGTTCTTCCTTCACAACCCTGGCCTTCCCGTCCACAATTGCCAGGGCTCCTTCAGCGCAAGGCGCGATACAGGCACCGCAGCCATTGCAAAGCTCTTCATTTATTTTGATGACACTGCGCAGCGCCATATTCTCAATCCACCTTCCCGGGCTGAATTATATGCTGGATAATTGGTCTAGCCGAATTTACTGTGCTCACTTGATCAAGACTTGATCATGATCAGCAGCATCTTGAATTTTTCTATGGCCGCCAAGGCATGAGGCTCGTTGGCCGGCATGATAATGATCTCGCCCTCCGAAACCAGGTGCGGCTGCCCGGAAATCCTTATCTCTGCCTTACCGTCCGTAACTACCACCATGGCATCGAAGGGAGCACTATGCTCGCTCAAACCCTGCCCCTGGGCGAAGGCAAATAAAGTCACCGTGCCGGTCGGCTTCTGAATAAGGGTCTTGCTTACAACCGCTCCGTCCTGGTAATCAATCAGGGCAGCTGTATTGAGGGTCTTAGCCAGGTATTGTTCATTCAAGCGTATCTTGTCCTGCTCCATCATGCCCACTCCTTCAAGTCATATTAGCCAGTGATCGCGGCCAGGTCAGCGTCTACTGTTCCTATCGGCTTAATGGCAAACCTGTCCACCAGCACCTGCAGCACATTGGGTGATACGAAGGCCGGAAGGCTTGGCCCCAAGCGTATATTGGTTATGCCCAGGTAGAGCAGGGTCAGGAGGATAGAGACCGCCTTCTGCTCATACCAAGACAGGACCATGGATAGCGGCAAGTCGTTGACTCCGCACTCAAAAGCATTGGCCAAAGCCACCGCTATTTGGATTGCAGAATAGGCGTCATTGCATTGGCCTATATCCAAAAGCCTCGGAATGCCGCCGATGTCACCCAGTTTGTGGTCGAAGAAGCGGAACTTGCCGCAGGCCAGGGTTAACACAACAGTGTCCGCTGGCAGCCGGTCCACCAGTTCAGTGTAATAGTTGCGGCCGGATTTGGCTCCATCGCATCCTCCGACCAGAACGAACCGTTTAATCGCTCCACTCTTTACAGCCGCTATAACCTGATCAGCCACCCCCAGGACCGCCTGGCGGGCAAACCCGGTAAATACTGTGCCTTTGTCCTCTGTATCAGCAAAACCAGTCATCTCCTGAGCTTTGGCTATTACTGGCCCGAAATGGCCGGATTCGATATGGGTCACGCCCGGCCACCCTACCGCACCGGTAGTAAATATGCTGGCTTTGTAACTCTCCGCAGGTTCCTGGATGCAATTGGTGGTCATCAGAATCGGGCCGGGGAAGGCCGCAAATTCTTTTTTCTGGTTCTGCCAGGCTGTACCATAATGTCCGGCTAAATGTTTATACTTTTTAAGTCCCGGGTAGCCATGGGCAGGCAGCATTTCCCCATGAGTATAGACATTCATCCCCGTTCCCTCTGTCTGTTCTAAAAGGTGCTTGAGGTCCAGCAGATCATGTCCGGAAACCAATATGGCTTTGCCTGCAGTCGGACCAAGTTTTACCGGTGTCGGTTCAGGATGCCCGAAGGTATTGGTATTGCCGGCATCCAAAATTTCCATAGCCCGCAGATTTATCTCCCCGCACTTTAGGACCAGTCCCAACCAGGCATCCATAGACTGAGCCGGTCCGATAAGACTGGCCATGGCCTCCTGGATGAAGCTATACACGGCTTGATCCTCCTGTCCCAATAATGCAGCGTGGTAAGCATAGGCTGCCACTCCTCTGACTCCATAGAGGAGGATTTCCTGCAGGGAACGCAGGTCGTCATCAGGCTCCTTGCTGCCTGGGAATCCCAACTCTTCACCCTGTTTTACCAGTCCGGCCTCATCCGGGGCTGGCTCAACCTGCAGGGTCACCTCTAATCCTGCTTTGGAAGCCAGTTCCCGCGCTAGTCGGTCGGTTTTGCGTATAAATTTCTCCACGGCTACGGGATCGAAATTCACGTTGGTCAAAGTCGCGAAAAGGGCAGTGCACAAGAACCGGTTCACCTCAGCATCCATGATGCCCTTCTGGCCAGCCTGAAGGGCTATTGCTGACAATTGGCTCACCTCATAGGTCAGCAGGTCCAATAAAGCTGCCTGTTCCGGCTTTTTCCCGCATACCCCAACAACAGTACAAGCCACCCCTTTTGATGTCTGTTCACACTGATTGCAGAACATTTTTTCTACCTCCTTCTGACATTTTCATTAGATATAATAGATTATGTTTATCCAGTTTTAGTGCCAGTAAAATTCGTTTATTTCTTCGCCTCCTCTTCTGCTGCCACCATGTCGGCCAGGGTCTTTTTACGCAACTCCCTCAGCATTGCGGCCTGAGCACTTGCCAAAACGCGACGCACTTGGCAGGTATCCATGTTGTCACATTGGAATCCCTGGCTCAAACAGACATTTAAAGCAATCGGCCCCTCCATCGCCTCAATCACGTCTGCAAGTGTTATTTTTTCCAGGCTGCGGGCTAGTCTCACCCCCCCCTGGACACCCCTCTGCGTAGTAACCAGGCCCGCACGTGAGAGGACCTGGATCGTTTTGTGCAGAAAATCCTCGGGGATATTGTGCCTCTGGGCGATCACTTTGCTGGACAGCAGCTGTCCATATGGTACTCGCCCCAGTTCGGTGAGGGTCTTCACAGCATATTCAGTCTGCCTGGTTATTTGCATAGTCGCCGCTCCCGTTTTTAATTTGGATAATTTTGATTCACTTTAAATATATAATAGGGGCTCAGCTGGAAAAATGCAAGTCTTTATTTGGGGGTCTCCTGCGTAACGCCGGGTTAATGGGCCCGCTATTCAGCTTAACAAATGGAATTTTTTGGCCTGGATTGCGGAGCATGTTTAGTCTAGACTGTAGTGCAGGGTGCCTTGCAGGCATCCTGTACTACAGCACAAGGTCGGGAAAAGATGAACAGATTCAACGAGCTAATAAATCAAGTATTCTATAATCCACGCCTGTCGATAGACAACAGTTCCCGTTACTGGGACCGGACTGTCTTATGCACGGTTGATAGCCTGCGAGGCTTGGAACAAAAATTTTGCAGTGCCAACCGGCAGCTGGATCAGGACATAATCGCTGCTTTCGGCACCGACGAGCCAGGGGCGGACCATTACCTGCTCCACTTTGCCCCTGGTTGGGACAGCAATGGCCGCAAACAGCCGGTGATCCTGTTGCCGGGAGCAGGCCTGGATGCCAATTCCTTTACCAATCTTTACGGAATGGGAATGGAAGGTCTGCAGCAGCAATTGACCGCCCTTGGGTACCGGGTGTTTGCCCTGACATTCTCCCACTCCCACGGGGACAATTTCTACCAGGCTGAACAGCTGGCAGATGCAATAGCCCGGGTAAAAACAATATGCAGGGTGGAGACGGTGGATGTGCTTGCCCACAGCAAGGGGGGATTGGCCGCCCGCATCTATCTCTCAGACCTGTCTGTTTCCCAATATAGAGGTGATGTGCGCCGCTTTGTCATGCTGGGGACTCCCAACCTGGGTCTGGATTTTGCCTTCCGCAACCCCTCCCTATCCCTGCCTCTCTATCTGTCCGGCAGCAATGGGGTAATTGCCTGGGACCGCATCAATTATATGGGCACCTACCTGGATACCTCGGAGAATTCAATTTATCTGGAAGGCTGTTTCCCTGGACAAAGCCAGATGCTTTTCCGCTGGGCGGATAAATACCCGCTGGATATGACTCAGACTGATTGGTGGACTACCTATTACGGCGGGACTG
>CAZYGL010000010.1:0-9421 GCA_964647335.1 uncultured Syntrophomonas sp.
CCTGACAACAGCCTTGACAATCCCTGGCTGCACTTAAAACCTTTAGAACCTCGCCTGGCGACCAGATGGTCGCCTTTTTATCTGGATTATACTGTCCTGGCGGTTGTGGTATGATAATAAAGAATAAAGAGTGTTCCAGTCAGATGTGTTAAGAAAGGTAAAAGCCATGGTGAAAAATATGTTGCACAGACTCAATCCCCAGCAACTGGATGCGGTGTTGCACATCGACGGTCCCTGTATGGTCCTGGCTGGTGCCGGCAGCGGCAAGACCAGGGTCCTGACCAGTCGCATCGGCTATTTGCTGGATAATGGAGTATCCCCAGATTCGATACTGGCCATTACCTTTACCAATAAGGCCGCCCAGGAGATGAGGGCCAGGGTTGCCCAGCTGATTCCAGATTACAGCGGAAGGTGGATACAAACCTTCCATGCAGCCTGTTATCGGATATTGCGAATGGACATAGACCGCTTGGGGTATGACCGCAGCTTTGCGATCCTGGATGAAGGAGAAGGCAAAACATTGATCAAGGAGCTCCTGAAAGAGGAGCAGGACTTTGAGACCAAGCCGGAGGAGGTACTTTATGCCATCAAGCAGGCTAAAAACAGCTTGCTGGATCCAGCCGCCTATTTCGCCAACTTGTCCAAGCCGCAAGGGATTCGGGATTACTACTACCGGATCTACCGCCGCTACAGCATCCGGCTCAAGGAATACAATGCGGTGGATTTCGAAGACCTGATCGTCCTGTGTACAAAATTGTTCCGGGAGTTCCCGGATGTGCTGGAGAAATATCAGAACTGGTTCCGGTACATCATGGTGGATGAATTTCAAGACACCAATTATGCCCAATATGTATGGACCAAGCTGTTGGCTGCCAAGCACCGCAACATCTTTATTGTAGGCGATCCTGACCAGTCCATCTACAGCTGGCGGGGAGCTGAACCCGGCAATGTAAAAAAATTCCTGCGCGACTTTCCTGACTGCAAAGTGGTCAAGCTGGAGAAAAATTACCGGTCCACACCGGAGATTATAGCCGCAGCCAATGCCATCATTGGCAACAATGCCGACCGGGAGGACAAAGAGCTGTTCACCGAGAACAGCCAGGGTGAGAAGATCATTTATTTCTGCGCCGGGGACAGTTTCCAGGAAGCCCAGTTTGTAGCCAGCACCATCGCGGACCTGGTGGACCGGGAGGGGCGCAAATATCATGATTGCGCAGTGTTCTACCGCACCCATGCCCAGTCCAGGATCATCGAAGAAGCCCTTTTGCGCAAATATATATCCTATCGCATCATCGGGGCGCGGCGTTTTTATGACCGCAAGGAGATCCGCGATATCGTGGCTTATCTGAAATTGGTCTGCAACCGCAATGACCGCCTGAGTTTCCGGCGTATCATCAACACTCCCCGCCGGGGCATCGGGGACAAGACCATCGAAAAATTGGAAGAGCAGGCCCTGCAGCAAGGGGTGTCTATACTGGAGGTTCTTCCGGCGGCAGGATCTATTGCCGGCATAAGCAAAAAGATGGCCTCCATGCTGGAGGATTTTTATGGGATGATCACTTTCTTCGGTAACCTCAATGAATCGGGGGCCAGTGTGCGTGAGGTACTCGACCAGGTAATGGAAATGAGCGGCTATGTGGAAGACCTGAAGAAAAACAACCAGGCTGAAGCCCAGACCCGCATCGAGAATTTGCAGGAACTGGGATCCCTGGCGGTGGAGGCTGCCCGGGAGGGGATCGAAAACCTGGAGGATTTCCTGGCCCGGATCGCCCTGGTTCAGGATACCGACGAACTCGATTATACCGACGCCGTGGTGCTGATGACCTTCCACGGCGCCAAAGGACTCGAATTCCCGGCGGTATTCATGACCGGGATGGAAGAAGGGGTATTTCCTTCCTATCGCACCGAGACCATTGCCGACATGGAAGAAGAACGCCGGCTTTGTTATGTGGGGATTACCCGCGCCATGGAGAGACTCTACCTGACCAATGCCGTGTCCAGGATGTTATATGGATACGAGCGCAACTATCCTCCCTCGCGTTTTATCCAGGAGATTCCTCCGGATTTACTGGCTTCTCCTCATGAAAAGAAACGGGTGGGCGGGAAGTTGTTCGAGGGAGACACAGTCATCCACCGGAAGTTCGGAGTAGGGATAATTCTCAAGCTGACCGAAGATGATCTGGCCATCATCGACTTCGAACGGGCCGGGACCCGCATGCTGCGCCTGGATATGGCCCCCCTGGAGAAGATCGGATAAGGACCTGCAGACCGGGTAATGGTAGAAAAATGGGGAGGCTCAGCAATGGAGGAAATTGCTGCCCGTATAGAAAAACTGCGCGACGAGATACGCAAACACGAGTACCAGTATTATGTTTTGGATGATCCATTGATCAGCGACCTGGAGTTCGACCGCCTGATGCAGGATCTGCTGCGCTTGGAGGCCGACTACCCCGAGCTGGTGACTCCTGATTCTCCTTCTCAGAGAGTGGGCGGTGCAGCCCGTGAGGGCCTGGCCACAGTGGTGCATCGCAACCCCCTGCTCAGCCTGGACAATGCCTTTTCATTTGATGATTTGCGCGCCTTTGAACGGCGGGCCAGCAAAGCCGGCCAATTTGACTACATGGCCGAATTGAAGATCGATGGGGTATCCATCGCCCTGGTTTACGAGAACGGCCAACTGGTCAGCGCTGCGACCCGCGGAGATGGCATGTTGGGGGAGGACGTGACTCCCAATGTGCGCACTATAAAGACCATCCCTCTCAAATTGCGTACTCCGCTGCCCCGCCTGGAGGTGCGGGGAGAGATATTCATGCCCAAGGCCGAGTTTGTACGCATCAATCAAGAACGGGAGGAGAGAGGGGAAAAGATCTTCGCCAATCCCCGCAATTCCACGGCTGGGTCCTTGCGGCAGCTGAACCCCAGCATCACGGCTTCCCGGGCTCTGGCTGGCTACATATACGATATCATCCACATAGAGGGAGCCCAGATAAACAGCCAGGGTGAGGCCCTGGCTTTTCTTAAAGAACAGGGCATCCCGGTAAATCCTGAGGCGGCCCTGTGCCGGAGCCTGGAGGAAGTCTTTGTTTACTGCCAAAGGTTTGAAGAAGAGCGCCATCAACTCCCCTACGAAATCGACGGGGTGGTGGTCAAGATTAATCCCTTCGAGCCCCGTGAAGTGCTGGGACAGACCGCCAAAAGCCCGCGCTGGGCAATCGCTTATAAATTCCTCGCCGAAGAAAAGGAGACCTGTCTCTTAGATTACGAGCTCAATGTTGGGCGTACCGGCATCATCGCACCTACCGCCATACTGGAGCCGGTGCAGCTTGCTGGCACAACGGTCAGCCGAGCCAGTCTGCATAATTTTGACCTGGTGCAGGAAAAGGACCTGCGGGTCGGAGACATAGTTCTGGTGCACAAAGCGGGGGATATCATCCCGGAGATAATAAAACCCCTGGTGGACAAAAGGACCGGCCACGAAAAGATGATCCCTCCACCGGAAAGCTGCCCAGCCTGTGGCAGCCAGGCGGTTAGGCCGGCTGGTGAGGTTGCTTATCGCTGCGAGAATCTCAACTGCCCGGCCAAGTTGAAGGAAAGCTTGATATTTTTTGCTTCCCGGGACGCCATGGATATAGATGGCCTGGGACCGGCCCTGGTTGAGCAGTTGGTGGAGAAGGGCCTGGTCAAAAATATCGCCGATCTCTACGGATTGACGGTTGAATCCCTGGCCGGACTGGAACGCATGGGCGATAAATCTGCCCGCAACCTGATTAACGCTATTGAAAACAGCAAACAGAGATCACTGTACCGACTGGTAACCGCCTTGGGGATAAGGCACATCGGACTCAAGACCGCTAAAATCCTGACCGAGAAGCTGCAGCGAATCGGGGATTTCTGCCAGGCCAGGGTGGAGGAACTGGTCCAGATAGCTGAGATCGGCCCCAAGATGGCGGAAAGCCTGGTCAATTTCTTCGCGGAAGCCAGAAATTTGGAGATGTTGCAGCGCCTGGCCGCAGCCGGAGTAAACATGGAGGAGACTGAAGCGGTGGCAGCCGGAGGGCCTTTGCAGGGCAAGACTTTTGTCCTGACCGGAACCTTGCAGGGCTTGAGCCGGGCTGAGGCTGAAGCTAGAATAACAGCCCGGGGAGGAAATCCAACTTCATCGGTAAGCAAGAAAACCGATTATGTGGTAGTCGGGGCTGAACCAGGCAGCAAATACGATAAAGCCGTGCAGCTGGGAGTGACCATTCTAAACGAAGCCGAATTTCTTGATTTGCTCAAATAGAGACCGGATATTGGCCCTTGCCAGCTTCAGGGGGATAACCTAAAATAAAATGAGGCCTCAAGCCATCTTTGCGCAAGCGGAGATGGCTTAACATTATTGTTGGGGGATGTTGGGATTGACAGGGACAATAATCAATGCCGCGGCCATAATCCTGGCTGGAGCAGTCGGGCTGGTATTCCGTAAGGGGATTCCCGCCCATATCAGCCGCACCATCCAGGATGGCTTGGGCATGCTCATAATGGCTATCGGATTCCAATATGCCTTCCAGGCTGACAACCTGGCGATGGTAGGGATATGCCTGGCTCTGGGGGCAGTGTGGGGAGAGCTGCAGCAATGGGAGAGCCGCCTGGAGAGCCTGGGCCGGAAGCTGGAAAAAGTGCTGGGCGGTGACGACAGCCAGTTCGTGAAAGGTTTTGTCTCCGCGACCCTCTTGTTTTGCGTAGGAGCTATGGCCATCGTGGGTTCATTGCAGGATGGTTTGACCCACAATTACGATATCCTGCTGGTCAAATCCATGCTGGACGGTATTTTTGCGATGATCTTCGCTGCCAGCATGGGTGTAGGTGTCTTGTTTTCCGCCTTGCCCCTCTTGATCTACCAGGGTGCCATCTCCCTGGGGGCAGGCTATATCAAGCCGATCTTGACCGACCCAATGCTCAATAATATCACCGCCCTGGGTGGAGTGTTGATCGTCGGGATCGGGATCAACGCCCTGGGCTTGATGCGCATCAAAGTAGCCAACCTGTTGCCCGGCCTTTTCCTGGTGCCGATATTCATGGCCTTGAGCCAATATTGGCCATGGTAAAAGCAGGCAGGGAATTTGGCCCTGGAGGCCCTGCACTCGACTGTACAGGATTTTGTATACTGGGTACAGAGGGGAAATCCATAGTTTTAGAGGTAGAGGTTTGTTATAATATTTGAATGTGAAAGTTTAATATCCAAGGAGGCAGGCATATGGCTTTAACCATAAAAGAAGTTGAGCATGTAGCTTTGTTGGCGCGCTTGAGCCTCAGTGAAGCGGAGAAAGCGAAGTTCGCCTCACAGCTGAGCATGATTTTGGATTACGCGGGCAGATTGAATCTGCTGCCCACTGATGGCGTGGAGCCGTTGACCCATATCTTGCCCATCAGCAATGTTATGCGGCCTGATGACGTGAGGCCCAGCATGCCCAGAGAAGAGATCATATCCAATGCTCCTTTGGCCGAGGAAGGTCAGTACAAAGTCCCGAAAATAATTTAGGGGGGTCAATGGCTGTGGAGTTGTTTGAACTCACCTTGCACGAATTGCAGGCAAAGCTTAACCGCCGTGAGATATCGGCACTGGAGATCGTGGACTCCATATTTAAACGCATCGCAGACGTGGAGGATAAAGTCAGGTCATTCCTTACTTTGACGGAAGAATCGGCCCGGGACAAAGCCAGGCAGCTGGACCTGAAGGGGGAATACCAGGGGCTGGCCGGAATTCCCATGGGACTCAAAGACATCTTCTGCACCCGGGGGGTCAAGACTACCTGTGGCTCTAAAATCCTCGAGGATTTTGTGCCCGCTTATGATTCCACTGCTTCCCGGAGATTGGAGGAGGAGCAGGCCATCCTGATAGGCAAGCTGAACATGGACGAGTTTGCCATGGGATCATCCACCGAGAATTCAGCCTTTTTTGTCACCCGCAATCCCTGGGACCTGGACAGGGTTCCGGGCGGATCGTCCGGGGGATCGGCGGCTGCGGTGGCAGCGGGAGAGGTGCCCTTCAGTCTGGGTACTGACACCGGCGGATCCATACGCCAACCTGCTTCCTTCTGCGGGGTGGTAGGGATGAAGCCTACCTACGGGAGGGTATCCCGCTGGGGCGTAATAGCCTTCGCTTCGTCCCTGGACCAGGTGGGGGTTTTCAGCAAGGATGTACGCGACAATGCAATAGTCATGAAGGTGATCGCCGGACACGATCCGCTGGATTCCACCAGCGCACCCATCCCGGTGCCGGACTACACATCCTTCCTGGATGGAGACGTCAAAGGGCTGCGCATCGCATACCCGAAAGAATATTTCCAGCAGGGTGTAGATGCAGCCATAGCCGGCGCGGTCCAGAAGGCCCTGGCCAAATACGAGGAACTGGGGGCTATCATAGAGGAGGTCTCCCTTCCCCACAGCCAATTTGCCCTGCCTGCCTATTACCTGGTGGCTCCGGCTGAAGCCAGTGCCAATCTGGCCAGATATGACGGGGTAAGGTTTGGCTACCGGGATTTTGAAGCAGACAATGTGGTCGACATGTTTTCCCGGAGCCGGGCCCAGGGATTCGGTGATGAAGTCAAGAGGCGCATCATGCTGGGAACCTATGCATTAAGCTCGGGATATTACGACGCATATTACCTCAAAGCCCTCAAGGTAAGGCGGCTGATCGCAGATGATTTCAGCAGGGTGTTCCAGGATCATGATGTGATCGTTTCCCCGACGGCCCCTACGGTAGCATTCAAGATCGGAGAGCAGTGCGGGGATCCTTTGACACTCTATATGAACGATATTTTGACCGTGCCCATCAATATGGCCGGGTTGCCGGGAATTTCAATACCTTGTGGATTTGACCAGGGGCTGCCCATCGGCATGCAGCTTATCGGCAAAGCCTTTGATGAAGCTACCCTGTATAAAGCAGCTTATGCATTCGAACAGAACACTGACTATCATACCTGTAAACCGGCACTGGGGGTGAAGTAGTTGAGCCAGGATTTCGAAATAGTTATCGGCTTGGAGGTCCACGCCGAACTCAAAACCCAGAGCAAGATTTTTTGCGGTTGTAAGACCGCTTTCGGGGCTCTGCCCAATACCCAGACCTGTCCGGTCTGCGCAGGATTTCCCGGAGTGCTGCCCGTGCTCAACCAGAAGGTGGTTGAGCTGGCCATCAAGACTGGACTGGCTCTTAACTGTGAGATACCACCGGTCTGTAAATTTGACCGCAAGAATTACTTCTACCCTGATTCCCCCAAGGCCTACCAGATATCCCAGTTTGACCTGCCGGTATGCAAAGGCGGGTATCTGGATATTGAGGTGAAAGGCCAGACCAAGCGAATCGGCATTACCAGGGCCCATATGGAGGAAGATGCCGGCAAACTCGTGCATCAGGGCGATATTACCACAACTCCGTTTTCGCTGGTAGACCTGAACCGCTGCGGAGTGCCCCTCCTGGAGATCGTGTCAGAACCTGACATGAGGTCGGCCCAGGAAGCCCGGGCTTACCTGGAAAAACTGCGTTCCATACTGCTGTTCGCGGGGGTGTCGGACTGCAAGATGCAGGAGGGATCCCTGCGCTGTGACGCCAATGTCTCGGTTCGTCCCTGGGATCAAAGCGAGTTTGGAACCCGCACCGAAATCAAAAACCTTAATTCTTTCCGAGCCCTGGAGAGAGCCATCGAATATGAAGCCAAGCGGCAGATGGAAGCCATTGAGGACGGAGAAGAGATCTACCAGGAGACCCGTACCTGGGATGAAGAGAAGCAAGTGACACGTTCACTGCGCTCTAAGGAGGAAGCGCATGATTACCGGTATTTCCCGGAACCGGACCTGCCCCCGCTCCTGATCAGCCGGGAATGGGTGGAGGAGATCAAGTCCCGGATGCCGGAGATGCCTGACCAAGCCCAAAAAAGGCTGGTGGACCTATACGGTTTGCCGGATTATGACGCTGGACTTATTACCCTTACCCCGGACAGCCTTAGTTTTTTTGACCAATGTATGCAGGTCTATCCGGATGCCAAGATGGTGGCCAATTGGATGATGGGCGATATGAGCCGCTTGCTCAATCAGAACAACCAGGAGATCGGTGACTGCCTGGTCCAACCGGTCCAGATGGGGCAGATGCTCAAGCTGGTGGCAAAGGGCAGTATCAGCGGCAAGATGGCCAAACAGGTTTTTGAAGAGATGTTCAGGACCGGAAAAGACCCGGACCTGGTGGTGAAAGAACAAGGACTTGCTCAGATTTCAGATGAGGGTAGCCTGGGGCCCCTGCTGGACGAGATAATCCAGGCTAACCCCAAGGTAGTGGAGGACTACCAGAGCGGCAAAGACAAAGCCTTTGGCTTTTTCGTGGGTCAGATCATGAAGGCGACCAGAGGGCAAGCCAATCCGGCCCTGGTCAACAAGCTTTTAAAAGACAAGCTGGACAGCCTGTGAAAACGACGGCCGGATGCGGGCCTGCGTTTAGATATGAGGAACAGTTATTTGGATCGAATTTTGCAAAGGGAGGGAGTAAGGAGATGACCTGGACTATGAAAAACAAAGACTGGTTCGAAGAACCGGATGCCAAGATATATGTTGTGGATACTACCTTAAGGGATGGTGAACAGACTGCCGGGGTGGTCTTTTCCAATGCGGAGAAAGTCAGAATCGCCCGTTACCTTGACGAGATAGGCATCGATCAGATTGAAGCCGGAATACCGGTAATGGGAGGATTTGAAAAGGACTGCATTAAGGAAATAGTCAGCATGGGCCTTAAGGCCAGCATTATGGCCTGGAACCGTGCGGTTGTTGCTGACATCAGGGAATCCATAAAATGCGGTGTCGATGCAGTTGCCATCTCCATCAGCACCTCCGACATCCATATCGAACACAAACTGCAGACCACCCGCGCCGATGTTCTGAAACGCATGTCCGATGCGGTCAAATATGCCAAGGACAAGGCTCTGTATGTTTCGGTAAATGCTGAGGATGCTTCGCGTTCGGACATGGAGTTTCTAACCGAATTCGCCCTGGTGGCCAAACATGCGGGAGCCAACCGCTTGAGATTTTGCGATACGGTGGGGATATTGGATCCTTTGACTACTTTCCGCTACATCAAGACCCTGCGTGATTCGGTAGGCCTGGACATTGAGATGCATACCCACAATGATTTCGGCATGGCGACAGCCAATTCACTGGCTGGCATATATGCGGGTGCCAATCATGTGGGGGTTACGGTCAACGGACTGGGGGAAAGGGCCGGGAATTCATGCCTGCAGGAAGTTATAATGGGCATGAAGCACCTGATGCGGATCAATGTTGATTACAACACCACTCTGTTCCGGGAGGTCGCCCAGTACGTAGCCGAAGCTTCCGGGAGGGCATTGTCCCTCAGCAAACCCATCGTCGGCTCCAATATTTTCGCCCACGAATCAGG
>CAZYGL010000010.1:9521-16661 GCA_964647335.1 uncultured Syntrophomonas sp.
GAAATTGTTGGCCAGAAGATCACAGTTCTGAACGGAGTTCTCAAAGTACCCGACCATCCCATTATCCCGTTTATTATCGGCGATGGAACCGGCCCTGACATCTGGGCTGCGGCTTCACGTGTGCTGGATGCTGCGGTGGCTAAAGCCTATGGCGGGCAAAAAGCGATAGTCTGGAAAGAAGTGCTGGCCGGGGAGAAAGCTTATGAACTCACTGGAGAATGGCTGCCCCAGCAAACCCTGGATGAAATCAGAGAATATATCATCGCGATAAAGGGACCCCTGACCACACCCATCGGCGGTGGCATAAGGTCCCTGAACGTAGCCCTGCGCCAGAACCTGGACCTGTATACCTGCCTGCGCCCGGTGCAGTATTTCGAGGGAGTGCCTTCACCGGTCAAGCGCCCCGAGGATGTGGACATGGTTATCTTCCGTGAGAACACAGAGGATATCTATGCCGGGATCGAGTACGCGGAGGGTTCTGAGGAAGCCAAGAAACTCCTGCACTTCCTGCAGGACGAATTGAAGGTCAACAAGATAAGGTTCCCGGAGACGTCAGGATTTGGCATTAAGCCGGTATCGGAGGAAGGCACCAAGAGACTGGTCAGAGCGGCTATCGACTATGCCCTGGCCAATGGACGCAAGAGCGTTACCCTGGTCCACAAGGGCAATATCATGAAATATACCGAGGGAGCCTTCAAACAGTGGGGTTATGAAGTAGCCCAACAGGAATACGGGGACAAAACCTTCACCTGGGATGAATACGATCGAATCAAGGACAGGGAAGGCGGCGAAGCTGCTGACAAAGCCCAGGCCCAGGCCGAAAAAGCAGGTAAATTGATCATTAAAGACGCCATTGCCGATATATTCCTGCAGCAGATCCTGACCCGGCCCACTGAATTCGATGTAGTAGCTACCTTGAACCTGAACGGGGACTATATATCTGATGCCCTGGCGGCTCAGGTAGGCGGCATAGGCATAGCTCCTGGCGCCAATATAAATTACGTGACCGGACACGCAGTATTCGAGGCTACCCATGGTACAGCTCCCAAATATGCGGGTTTGGATAAGGTCAATCCCTCCTCGGTCATCTTATCCGGGGTAATGATGCTGCGCCATTTGCACTGGAACGAAGCTGCTGACCTCATTATGGCCGCCATGGAGAAAACCATTGCCAGCAAGGTAGTGACCTATGATTTCGCCCGACTTATGGATGGGGCAACCGAGGTCAAGTGTTCCGAGTTCGCCGATGAGCTGATCAAAAACCTGTAGTATGAACAGGATGCTATAAGCCGCTTAAGGATCATTATATGAAAATCAAAGAACTATATAAATCGGGCCGGCCCGTGCTTTCCCTGGAAATATTCCCGCCCCAGGTCGACTACCCGCTGGACTCGATATTTGTGACCCTGGACCATCTGGTCGAACTGAATCCCTGCTTCATCAGTGTGACTTACGGGGCAGGGGGTGGGGACCGCGCCCGGACTGTAGAAATCGCCTCGCGGATAAGGCAGCAATACGGGCTGGAAGCGTTGGCCCACCTCACCTGCGTTGGACACACCCGGGCAGAGGTGGATGAGATCTTGGACCAACTCATCGCCGCGGGTATAGAAAACATAATGGCCTTAAGGGGCGACCTCCCCGTTGACGATCCGGACTTCGACCTGGCAAAACAGGATTATCATTATGCGGTAGACCTAGTCAGGGACGCCAAGCGAAAATTTGATTTCTGTATCGCTGCTGCGGCCTACCCCGAAGGGCACCCCGAGAGCCGCCGCTTGAGCCAGGATCTGATCCACCTGCGGCAGAAGGTAAATGCCGGCGTGGATGTTCTGATCACCCAGTTGTTTTTCGACAACCGGGTCTTCTACGATTTTATGGAAAAAGCCCAGCGGGTAGCCATCAACGTGCCGGTAGTTCCAGGTATCATGCCGGTATTGAACGCCAAACAGATCAAACGAATCATTTACCTGTGCGGAGCATCTATGCCCGCCAACCTGCTCAAGCTGGTGGACCGGTACGAACACAACCCGGAATCCATGGCCAAAGCAGGGATCGAATACGCCAGTAACCAGGTCCAGGACCTGCTTAAAAACCGGGTGCCCGGTATACACCTTTACACTATGAACAAGTGGGCCCAGATCAGCCAGATAATACACAATGTCAAGCTGAGGTAAATGCGGCGCCGGCTCGGTCTGGATCCAGACCACGATCAGGCAGGGCAGCCAGGATCTCGAGGGAGAGGAGTTGGATTGAAATGAGGAGCCATTCATATAACAAATTGGGGGCCGCTATCGTTCTGATTGCTGCCTTGATCTTTATGACCGGAATCCAGCCGGTCTTCGGGGCGGTCAAGACTATCAAGATAGTAATCGATGGCCGGATTGTTGCATCGGATTCGAGTCCGGTGGTGATCGATGAACGCACCTACGTGCCGCTCCGAATCATCAGCGAAAACCTGGGCTGCCGTGTGGAGTGGCGCTCCGACACCGGCCATATCGTTATCAACCGCAACACCGCCACTACCTCGGCCTTGCCCAAAGCCCCGGCCGGGAAATTCCCTATCATCATCGATGGCAAGGAATTGTCTATACCGAGGGATTATGGCACCCCTTTCATCAACGCCAATTATCGCATGATGATACCTTTGCGGGCAGTGGGTGAAGCCCTGGATTGCCAGGTGGAATGGCTGCAGGCCGACTATACGGTGGACATAAAGTCCAGGCCCCTGTCAGCTGATCAGCAATTGCTCAAAGATCTGGCCAGTTTCAGGACCAATATCAAGCTCCTGGACGGCACTTTCCTGAACTCTTCACAGCTTACGGCCCAAGATGCCGATGCATACAGCGATGAGCAAATGCAGGCCTTCCAGACTTATTTCGACGAACTGAAGAGATACCCTTTGACCGTAACCCTGCCTGACTCTGCCACGGCAGCCATTTCTGACTTGACCATCATGGGCCGGTCTTATCTTACTGCTGCCCAGCTAAAGGAATGGATACGCAATGAGACCCCCCGCATCAAGTCCAATATGGAAGCACAGGGAAGGAGATTCCAACCCATACCTGACCTGGCCGACCTGTATATTAAAATCGGCGCAGAATACGGGGTAAGAGGGGACATCGCTTTCTGCCAGTCCGCCAAGGAGACGGGTTACTGGCAGTACATGGGACAGGTACAACCCTGGCAGAACAACTACTGCGGACTTTCCGCCACTGGTACCCCCATGGACGGCACGGAGGATCTGCGCGGTGCCGATCCTGGCAAAGTGAGTTTCTGGGCAGGATTCCATGGAGCGGTATTTAGCACGCCGGCAGCTGGAGTGGAAGCCCACATCCAGCATCTCTATGCTTATGCCAGCAAGAATCCTCTGCCTAGCGGCCAGACCCTCTTGGATCCGCGGTTTGTCCTGGTCAATCGAGGCAGTGCGCCCACCTGGGTGGAGCTCAACAGCCGTTGGGCAGTTCCGGGCAGGTCTTATGGCCAGAGCATAGTCATGGACTATTGGGCAAAAGCAGTTAAAAGTCTGTAGAAAACCAATCCCTGCTGATCCGGGAATCAGGGCAAAAATAAGGCAGGCACCATGCGGTGCCTGCTTTTAAGGTTTATGACCCTATCTGGCCTTAAGCGCCAAACCTTTCTTGTAAAAGGGGCCAAAGGGAGCGCCGGTGGGCAGAACATTATAGCCGTACTGGGTATTAAGCACAACTGCGGCGGAAAGGTAGAAGGAACAGAGAGAGATGGCCAGTTCCGAATAAGCCGCCAATTCATGCCAGGCTTCGCCGCCCCAGCCCAGGGTACTCATGAACAAGCCCAGGAAGAGCAGGTCGATCAGAAAAAATATGGTGAACAGCACCTTGTTGGTCCCCATGGCCCCAACTGTCATGAATACTGTAAAGATGAAATAGCCCAGGAAAGCATAGCCCAGCTGATGGGTGTCAAAGCCGGGGCCTTTGCCGATCAGACCTGCAGTCTGCATCCACCAGGTGGTTCCCACCGCGAACCAGAAGAAGCCATAGCCGCAGAATGCGGTGGCACCGAAAGTATTATTGTGTTTGAAATCCATTATTCCTGCCAGGAATTGAGCCGCAGCCCCCAGAAAGATTGCCCAAGGAATCATATAGGCCACGCCGCTGGTGATCCCCAGCTTCTGCGAAGATGCTACCAGGGTGACCATAGCCAGTCCCAGCAGTCCCAGCGGAGTGGGGTTAGCGACGAGTTCTTGCAGATGACCTGACACTTTGCATTCATTACCTGTTGACATGATAACCTCCTTGATAATTAGTATGTTGCTTGCTGCGAGCAGGCAATTGATAATGACCGCCAATGATAATAGACAGCTGTCCCCCTTTCTGTGCAAATTGTTGTTTGGCAAACCTTCGTGAATTTCGACACAAGGAATGGAAATCCTTTTTAGGCAGGCAAAAAATTTACACAGCAGGAGAAAAGTGGGCAGAATTATTCGGATAATATGTGTTTTATAGCATGGAGCCGAAAGAGAGAGTTCTGCAGATGATAGGCAAGGTCCGGCGGGGCGGTCCCGTGGTCAAGGAGTTTTGATGCCCATTCTTCCGCCAGGTCCGAACAATTGGAATCGCTTTTTAGCAGGTCAATAAGAATAGCGTAGTTTGAAGTCAATAAAGAAGGCTGAAAAGCAAGGGCAGCCCCTCGGGATGGTGGAGTCTTTGCTTCCAGGGAAACATTAGCTGCCAACATATCCAGTTGCAGTTGCAGGCGGGGGAATTGGTTTAGCATGGGCGTGTCGATCTCCAAAATCAACCAGTCCTCGGGCCAACTGCAAGGATCATCCAGTGTCGACTGGAGTGGAAGGGCATACAAACGCAAATCTGCCGCGCCTCCCCCAGGCAGGTTTTTCTCCCAATTATCCCCGTACAAATTTAGGATCGGATAGCTGCCTGCACAGTCCAGCTCAAGATTAGCGGTATCGAAGGGGATTCGCTGCAACTGATGAGATCCCGGGTTCTTGTCCAGGGCTGTCAGGCAGAATTCAAAAGGATAAATCACGCTGAATCTAAGGGCCGCAGGCAGTGCGTGCAGGTCGTGGGCTCCAAACAAGCCATCGGCAGCAGTGAAAGGGTCGACATAAACCTGGATCGGCACTGCCTGAGCCCAGGCGGGCATCGTGTCCTGCCAGTCAGGTTGTTCCTGGACAGAGCTGATCAAAATCTGGTCTATCCCCAAGCCATTTGGGCCCGAGTAACCGCAACCTGTCAAAACTGGCTCCAATCCGGATGGATCGCTGCCAAATTGTCGTTCCAAGATCATTCCTCCGCTATCGGTCAGGCTTAGCAAGGCCATGTCGAGTCCGGAAGGGAGCTCCTGGATTAGCAGGACATCACCTGATAGAGATTGGACGGGGCAGTGCAGATTGAATCCGGCTGCCAATGCCAATGGCCGAGGAATAATAGGAACCTGGTCCAGGCCCAGGATTTCTTCCATAACGTGCAAGGCCGTCCTCCGGGAGGCAAGGGACCAAATTCCAGGAACTGCCAGAGCGGCTGAATGGATGGTTTTCCGGCTGGGCAACAGGTATTCTTGCTGCAGGTGAGCCAGATGAGTGCAGAGGGTCTCTTTCGACCAAGACAGGTCATCTCGATCACTGTCAAAGGGGCCAGGCCCGGGGATCATCACCCTAATGCAAGCCTGGTCCAAATCATGTCCTGGTTCCCAGGCGACCAGGTAAGTGTATTTCTCTCCCAAATCGAAAGCTACATGCATGTGTCTAGCCTTTCACCGCAATAGTTATTTCCGGAATCTCCATCTCTTGCTGACCGTCCAGGTGCACGATAAAAATGTCCCCGCCCGCACTCAAGATCCTTCCCTCAGGGACCGAGGCAGGCTGGGTGTTTACCAAACCGGCCTCCACCAGGTGCATATAGCTGGCAGGAAACATGGCGCCAGTGGCAATAGAAAGGTGTTCGATGCGCAACTTAAGGCCGGCAAAGGCCTGCTGCAAGTAGCTGCTGCTTAGCTGCCGCTCCAGATCCTCCAAGTGGCTGCGGAGAACCTGCAGACAGGAGTCGACCGCTGCCAGCAGCTCACTGTTTTGCCGTAGCAGGGCAAGGCCTTGGCCATTCTGTTCTTCAAATTGCTCCAGGCGAACTTCCAGGCCATCGAGCAGGTTCCTGAGCGGGAGCAGTTGGGGTCCCATCGCAGTAAGATGACCAGGGCTCATCTCCTCCAGCTGCTGGGTGAGATACTGAGAGGTCTCCCCCACCAGCTGGCTGCAGCTATAAGTGTAATTGGCATAGGTGGCCTGCGGCGAGTCAACCAGGCCTTGCACCGATTCGTCTGCCGACTGCAGAGTCCGGGCGGCGAACACAATCATTTTGCTCAGGTTATTTCTGTCAACATCGTCGAACAGGTTGCAGAAATGGATAAGTTCAAGGCAATCCTGCCGCAAGCAGCCCAGACCTTTTTCAATGACCAAGAGCATTGCCTGGAGCCAATCCTCCATCTGCCCGGCTATCTGCAGTGAAAAGCGGCGCTCATTTTTTTCGACAGCCAGCCGGAGGCTTTCCCGGTAGAGGCGGAAGGCCGGCTGAACATGCTTGGTGTACCAGCTGCGCAAGACCGCGGGAGTTTTACGGTTGTCCCAACTGAGATCGATTTTCTCCAATTCTTTGTCCAGCAGATAGGAATTGCCTTTGGCTGGCCAGGGATCAGACGGGAATTTGCCAAGGAGTCTGGCCAGGAGCTGCCACCCGGACAGCAGCCGGTTCAATTCGCGCCCAGCCTTTGGCGAAAGAAAATCTCCTTTTTCCAGGAGAACTCCCACTGACACCAGGTGAGGGAACTTTTGCAGCGCGGATTGCAGCGGTTTATCATCAATAAAGTCCTGCAAAAGCCGAAGCCCCGAAAGCCAGGCAGCCAAGGCCTGTTTTAGATCCTTACAGATATATATCAATTCGACTCCCCTGGCTTCCAAACCATTTTGACTGTCTGCCTGCAGGGCTATAAATTCCTGCTGCTTGACTTGGAGCCTCGCGGTGAAATTTTTAATCCCATTATAGGTCCGGGCCTGGCGCATGAGGCCTGAAAAAAGCAGTTTCTTAAGGGATTCCTCTTCCAGCTGGAGATTATGCAATGCTCGGATATCGGTAATTATCATTTCCCGCAGTT
>CAZYGL010000011.1:0-4371 GCA_964647335.1 uncultured Syntrophomonas sp.
GGATTTCCAGAAATACTTCGATTATTTCCTGGACGCCGCGCCCGAGCCCCTGGCCCCAACCGAAAAACCACCGGTCAGCGCTGGCCGGAGAGCCACTGACCGGCTGCAGATAATCAAGGGAGACATCACCGCCCAGGAGGTAGACGTCATCGTGAATCCAGCCAACTATTACCTGGCCGGGGGCGGGGGAATAGATGGAGCGGTCCACCTGGCAGCCGGGGCGGAAATGATGGCTGAATACCGGCGCATGGGAGGATGCCAGACCGGAGACGCGGTGGTGACCCATGGTTACAAGCTGCCGGCCAGGTGGGTGGTACATACGGTAGGACCAATCTGGCGGGGAGGTATCAACAGCGAGGAACAGGTCCTGGCCAGTTGTTATCGTCGGGCCCTGGAGATAGCGGCAGAGAAAGAAAGCCGGACCATCGCGTTTCCGCCGATCAGCACCGGGGTGTATGGCTTCCCCGTGGACCGGGCGGCCAGGATAGCGGTGGAAGAGATCGAAAAATTTTTGCAGGAACATGATACGGTGCAAAAAGTCCTGATTGTGACCAGTGATGACGACACATACGCCAGCTACCAGGAAGCCCTGGATCAGGCCAAATAACAGGGAGCGAATACATAGGGGGTGTGAAGATGGACAGGTTCAAGGTCATAGAGGGGGATATCACCACCCTGGAGGTCGATGCGATAGTCAATGCCGCCAACAGTTCTCTCCTGGGCGGCGGCGGGGTGGATGGAGCAATCCACCGGGGGGCTGGACCGCAACTGAAGGCTGAATGCAGACAGCTGGGGGGCTGCCGCACCGGCGATGCCAAGAAGACCAAGGGCTACAACCTGCCGGTGAAATGGATTATTCACACCGTGGGTCCGGTTTGGCGAGGGGGCGGCAACAACGAGGAACAGCTCCTGGCTGACTGTTACCGCAATTCTTTGGAGCTGGCTGTCGAGCTGGGGGTCAAGACTATAGCCTTCCCCTCCATCAGTACCGGTGCCTATGGTTTCCCGGTGGAGAGGGCGGCCAAGATTGCAGTGCGAGAGATAGCCAGTTTCCTCCAAAAGGACCAGTCCATCAAAGAGGTAGTGCTGGTGGCCTTCGATAGAGTGACCGGGCAGCAATACCGGCAAGCGGCCGGCAACTTGTAGCCAATCAGACCGGCATGGCTGCCGCAGGAAGCTTGAACTCATAAAGCGTTGGGAAAGGTGTTGGGGGGATGACTAGCCCGGAGAAACTGTGGGTCATGGAGGAAATGGAAGGGGAGCGGCTGGACGTGTTTGTGGCCGAAAACCTGGAAGGGGTGTCCCGTTCAGCAGTCCAATCCCTGATCAAGGCTGGGAAAATCACCTTGAACGGCCAGCTGGTGAAAGCCAGCTACAATATCAGGCCCGGGGATGTGGTAGTGATAGATATACCCCAGCCCCAGCCGGTTGAGATCATAGCCCAGGATATACCGCTGCCTATCATTTACCAGGACCAGGACCTGGCGGTGGTGGACAAGCCCAAGGGCATGGTGGTGCATCCGGCCCACGGCAACTGGGACAATACCATGGTAAACGCGCTCTTGTTCCATCTCCATGATTTGTCGGGCATCAATGGGGACCTGAGGCCGGGAATAGTGCATCGTCTGGACAAGGACACGTCAGGGGTGATGGTGGTGGCCAAAAACGACCTGGCCCATCGCAGCCTGGCCGAACAGATCAAGGTGCACAGCATCAAACGCGAGTATATAGCCCTGGTGCACGGGGTGATCAGGGAAAACCTGGGCACCATCGATGCCCCCATCGGCAGGAGCCCCCTGGACCGGAAGAAGATGGCTGTAGTCAAGGACGGGCGGCCTGCCCTAAGCTATTACGAGGTCATGCAGAGATTCAACAATTACTGCCTGGTCAAAGTGACCCTGATGACTGGCCGGACCCATCAGATCAGGGTGCATTTTGCCTACATCAAACACCCGGTGGTGGGTGATCCCCTGTACGGGTCGGCCAAAAAACACTTCGATCTGGAATCCCAGGCCCTGCATGCACATAAGTTGGGTTTCATCCATCCCCGCACCGGCAGCTATATGGAATTTAACAGCCCCCTGCCCCCGTATTTCCAAGCCATACTGGAGCGGCTGGCTCAAACTGGTTGACTTTGCCAGCAGGGTCGATTAGTATTTTATGAGAACCTTTAAGTTGGCTCCGTGAGGCTAGCAAGGATTAGTAAGTGGGCATACCTGACCTACCTGCGGCTTTACGCGGGTAGGTTTTTTGTTGGCCGGTCGGGCAATATTGGCGGCCTTCGCCAGGTAAAGGAGGTTCAAAGGGTGGAACTGCAAGAGAAGAAAGTGATCATGGATGAAATTGCTATCAAGAGGGCTCTAACCCGCATCGCGCACGAGATTATAGAAAAGAACAAGGGTGTCGACAATGTGGCCCTGATCGGGATCCGCCGGCGGGGTGGACCGCTGGCCCACAGGCTGGCAGAGCGGATCGAGGAGATCGAAGGCGTCAAGGTGCCGGTGGGGATTTTGGACATAACCTTGTACCGCGACGACCTCACCACCTTGTCCTCCCATCCCCAGGTGCACCGCACCGAGGTGTTTTTCAATATCAACAACATGAATATTGTTTTGGTCGATGATGTCATGTATACGGGAAGGACGGTACGGGCTGCCATGGATGCCTTGATCGACCTGGGGCGCCCCAGGAGCATCCAGTTGGCGGTACTGGTGGACCGGGGCCACCGGGAGCTCCCCATCAGGGCTGATTTTATCGGCAAAAACGTTCCCACCTCCCAGTCGGAAGTGATTTCAGTGATGGTGCAGGAGATCGACGGGAGGGAAGAAGTAGTCATACAAGATATCGTGGATCATTAACCATAACCCTTTAAACTGGTCCGGAGAGGCTGGCAAGGGAGGTCCTTACAGGAAGTTATCAGCCTTTCTTGCCGGTTGGAGCAGGAAAGGCTTTTTTAGTGATGAATTCTCAGGCAAAGGAGGCAAAGCGGTGAGATTGGAACGCAAAGACTTACTGGGGATCAGGGAAATGAGCAGAGAAGAGCTCGACCTGATCCTGGATACGGCGGGGCCTATGAAGGATATCATCGGCCGGGACCTGAAAAAAGTCCCCGCCCTGCGGGGAAAGGCGATGGTGACCGTTTTCTATGAGAACAGCACCCGCACCCGCACTTCTTTCGAACTGGCCGGCAAGTATCTGAGTGCGGACACGGTGAATCTGGCAGTTGCGACCAGTTCGGTGCAAAAGGGTGAAAGCCTGCGGGATACCATCAAGACCATAGAAGTGATGGGGTTTGACCTGATCGTGATCCGGCACTCCATGACCGGCACTCCCCACTATGTGGCCCGCAACACTTCCATGCGGGTCATCAATGCCGGGGATGGGACCAATGAACATCCGACCCAGGCCCTGCTGGATATGTATACCATCCGGGAGAAAAAAGGCACCCTGGAAGGTTTAAAGGTGGCCATCGTGGGGGATATCCTGCATAGCCGGGTAGCCCGTTCGAACATCTACGGTTTGAGCAAGTATGGCTGCGAGCTCAGGGTAATCGGCCCCTCGACTTTGATGCCGGCCGAGATAGAAAAACTGGGGGTAAAAAGCTACCATAACCTGGACCAGGCCCTGGAAGGGGTGGATGTGATCAACGTCCTGCGTGTCCAGAGAGAACGCCAGCAGAGCGGGCTGTTTCCCTCCCTGGATGAGTACGCCAACCTGTATATGCTGAGTCCGGCTAGGATGCGCCGGGCCAAAGAAGACGTACTGGTCCTGCATCCCGGGCCTATGAACCGGGGAGTTGAAATTTCCTCGTCACTGGCGGATGGGGCCCAATCGGTGATCAATGAGCAGGTCACCAACGGGGTGGCCATCAGGATGGCATTATTATTCCTGATGATGGGGGGATCACGCGATGAAATTACTAATTAAAGGAGGGCGGGTGCTGGATCCAGCCAATGACATCAATGCGGTCATGGATGTGCTGGCGGAGGACGGCATCATCAAGGAGCTCAAGGTCAACATAATCGACCCGGATGCATTGGTGGTCGACGCCACCGGAAAATACGTGTGTCCCGGTTTCATCGATATGCATGTGCACCTGCGTGAACCTGGCTTCGAGTACAAGGAGGATATAGCATCAGGCACCCGGGCAGCTGCTATAGGCGGATTCACCACCGTTTGCTGCATGCCCAACACCGATCCGGTGATCGACAACGCGGCGGTCGCAAGTTTCGTCCGTCAGCGGGCTGCCCTTTCTGGAGTGGTCAATGTCCTGCCGGTGGGCTGCATAAGCAAAGGCCAGGCCGGTGCCGAGCTGACCGAGATGGCTGATCTGGTGGCGGCAGGTTGTGTAGCCGTTACCGATGACGGCAA
>CAZYGL010000011.1:4471-10547 GCA_964647335.1 uncultured Syntrophomonas sp.
TACGATACCGATACCAAGGTCAATCCGCCCCTGCGCTCCGCCGAGCATGTAGTGGCCCTGCGCGCAGCGTTGCAGGACGGAACGGTGGACTGCATCGCTACCGATCACGCCCCCCATCACTGGGAAAGCAAGGATTGCGAATACAATCTGGCCGCCAATGGCATCTCCGGGTTAGAGACAGCTGTGGCTGCCATAATGGATGGCCTGGTGCAGCAGGGAGAGCTAAGCCTGGAGGAAATGGTCAAACTGTTTACCACCGGGCCGGCTGAAGTGCTGGGTATAGACAAAGGCAGCCTGGATGTGGGCGCGGATGCCGATATTACTATATTGGACCCGGAAATCGCCAAAGTGGTTGACCCGGAGAGATTCTATTCCAAGGGCAGGAATACGCCCTTCAAGGGACGGACCCTCAAGGGCTGGCCCTGCATGACGATTGTCAAGGGACAAGTCGTGGCCCAGGACGGTGCCATAGTGGGAGAATAGACTCCCGCGCGGACGCCCCGGCCAAATTAAAGCATGACCCGGAGGAGAATGATAATGGCCAGGTTAGAAAAAGGAATCATATTGAGCCACCGCCAGGTAGCTCCTGAAATCTACAGTCTCGAGTTTGCGGCGCCGGCTCTGGCCCGGGAGTCCAGTCCCGGCCAATTCCTGCAAGTCAGGACCAGCCCGACTCACGATCCTTTGCTGCGCAGGCCGCTCAGTCTGTTTGACACCGAGGCGGAAAGAGGGGTTGTGACCCTGCTCTACCGGGTGGTAGGGAGAGGCACCAGCCTCCTGGCGGAATTGCCGGTTGACGGCCTGGTGGATGTTATGGGCCCCCTGGGAAGGGGATTTTCCCTCCCGGCGCGGCCCGAAAATGTCATCCTGGTAGGGGGCGGCATGGGCCTGGCGCCCCTGTTGTTCCTGGGGAGGATGCTCAAACAAGGCGGCAGCGAGGTCAATGTACTGGGCGGAGCTGCCGATGCCCAGCAGTTATGGGCGGGCAACCGTTTCGAACGCCTGGGGATACCCTTCAGCCCGGTGACAGTGGACGGAAGTGCAGGCCGGCAGGGCCTGGTCACCGAGCTCCTGGCCGATTGGCCCGGATTGGACAAGGTCGACCGCATTTACTGCTGCGGCCCGGAAGCCATGATGGCTGCTGCCTCCAAGATCGCCAGGGAGCATAATGTCTGGGGAGAACTATCACTGGAAGAACACATGGCCTGCGGGGTGGGAGCATGCCTGGGGTGTGCCCGCCAGCTCCAGCCCGGGGATTCAGGCTATGTCAAGATATGCAAAGATGGACCGGTATTCAACATGAGTGAAGTACAGCTCTTCAAGCTGGACTGAGGGGGCGGCGCAAGTGAAATCAGCAAAGCAAGATATATTGACAGACCTGGCCGTCGACCTGGGCGGCATAGTGATGAAGAATCCGGTGGCGGTGGCCTCGGGGACCTTCGGTTATGGCCGGGAATACGAGGATTACCTGGATATTTCCGCCCTGGGGGCAGTAATTGTCAAAGGGACCACCCTGGAACCCCGCTCTGGCAATCCTCCCCCGCGGATCGTGGAGACGGCCGCCGGGATGCTCAATGCCATAGGCTTGGAAAATCCCGGGGTGAAAGTATTCGCCCAGGAATACCTGCCTTATCTGGTGGAAAAAAAGGTGACGGTTATAGCCAATGTAGCCGGCAACACCCTGGAGGACTATGCGGCCATGGCTGCCTACCTGCAGGGATGCAGCGGAATTGCCGGGATTGAATTGAATATTTCCTGCCCCAACGTGAAAAAGGGCGGATTGCAGTTCGGGACCGATCCCCTTATGGTCAGGGAAGTGGTCAGGGTGGTAAAAGCGGAGACCAGCCTGCCGGTAATGCCCAAACTGAGTCCCAATGTCACCGATATTGTGGCGATCGCCAGGGCGGCCGAAGAAGGCGGTGCCGATGCCTTGTCCATGATCAATACCTTGATGGGAATGGCAATCGATATACGCACCCGCAAGCCGGTCTTGGCCAACATTTTCGGGGGCCTGTCAGGCCCGGCGATTAAACCGGTGGCCCTGCGTATGATCTACCAGGTTTTCCCCGCTGTGAATATTCCCATCCTGGGCGGGGGCGGCATCATGAACAGCAATGACGCCCTGGAATTCATGATGGCAGGAGCCAGTGCCATATCGGTGGGGACCGGCAATTTTGTCGATCCGCATTGCGCCGCGGAAATCGCGGCGGGGATCAGTGATTACATGGTTGCCCAAGGAATCGGGAGTCTCAAGGAAATAGTCGGTGTGGCCGTACAGAGGTGACCGGGCCTGATTCGGATTTTGAAGGAGGATTGGCGATGGAGGCGAAAGACAGGATAGTCCTGGCCCTGGATGTCGATACTGCTGAGGAAGCAGTGGCTTTGGTCAAAAAGCTCAGCGGCTACGTGGGAGTTTTCAAGATCGGCATGCAGCTTTACAACAGTATCGGCCCCAGCATAGTGCACCGGGTCCATGACCTGGGGGGGCGGGTATTTATAGACCTCAAGCTGCATGATATTCCCAATACCGTGGCGTCAGCAGCCAAGGTGCTGACCAGGCTGAATGCTTACATGTTCAATGTGCATGCGGCCGGGGGACGGGAGATGATGAGGCAAGCAGCGGGGGCCGCCGTTAGCGAAGCCCAGCGCATGGGATCAGAAATCCCCATTGTCCTGGCGGTCACGGTATTGACCAGCATGTCCCAGCAGGAATTAGAGACCGAAATGTACGTCACCGGCCTCAAGGTGGAAGAACTGGTGGTGAAATGGGCATTGATGGCCCAGGAATCCGGCCTCGGGGGAGTGGTTTGTTCTCCCCAGGAGATCACCCCTATTCGCAAGGCCTGCGGTCCTGATTTCAAGATAGTCACCCCTGGAATTCGGCCCCTTTGGTCAGCCCCCAATGACCAGAAGCGCATCACCACCCCGCGCCAGGCGCTGGAGCAAGGCGCAGATTATATGGTCATTGGCCGGCCCATCATCCAGGCAGCCGATCCCTGTGCAGCAGCGCAGAAAATCATAGAAGAATTGGAGGGATAACAATGCTCACGAACGAACAGGCCCAAGAAATATTTATCGCATCAGGCGCCCTGATGGAGGGACATTTCAAGCTCACCAGCGGACGGCACAGCAACCGCTACATGCAGTGCGCCCAGGTGCTGCAGTTCCCGGAATACACCGAGCAGCTGGCAGCTCATATCGCGGAGAAGTTCGCCGGGGACCACATCGAGCTGGTCATCGGCCCGGCTATGGGCGGGATCATCGTCGCTTATGAGGTGGCCCGGCAGCTGAAAGTGCCAGGCATATTCTGCGAACGGGAAAACGGCAAGATGGCCCTGCGGAGGGGCTTCAAGATTTATCCCGAACAGAAGGTGCTGGTAGTCGAGGATGTGGTCACTACCGGCGGTTCAGTAGTCGAAGTAATGGACATTGTCAAGGAGGCGGGGGGCCTGGTGGCCGGGGTGGCTGTCCTGGTGGACCGCAGCGGAGGCAAGGTGGATTTCGGGGTCAGGACCGAAGCGGTGCTCACCATGGAGATCGAGTCCTGGGAAGCAGATCAGTGTCCCCTCTGCCAGGCAGGCATGGGAGAGGCCGTAAAACCGGGCAGTCGCAGTTGACAAATGGGGGATAATTAAGATGAAGGTATATTTGAATGGCCAGGAGATGCAGTTTGCGGAAGGCGGCTACAAGTACGTTTTCATGAAGCCCTACCAGCATTTCCGGGAAAAGACCATCGATAAGCCCAATGGCGACAAGATACATTTCGAAATATACGACAACGGGGTCGAGATCAGAACCCTGGTGACCAAAGAGGAAGTGGCTACCATTATCAACCGGGATGTAGCCATTGACACCAAAAACAACCAGATCTACATCCTGGAGGCAGGCAATGAAGCCAGGAAGAACCCGGATGGTTCCGTGGATATCGTTAAATAGCGGCGCAGGCGATCTTTTACAGCGGGCAGGTGAGCATCTTGGCGGATCCGGAGGAGAAGAGAAAGCTTAAAGAACTTGATTTCGAAGCCCGGCTGCGGGAGAGCGAGGAGAAATACCGGCTCCTGTTCGAGTCTGCCTATGATGGGATCCTGCTCATGGATGGAAGGATAGTCGTGGATTGCAACCAGCGGGCCGCTCAGATCTTCGGCTGCACCATGGAACAGCTGAAGGGTGCCTCCGCCAGCAGGTTCATTCCTCCAGTCCAGCCGGACGGCCGCAGGACCCGCGAGCTGATTGCCATGCAGGAGGGGGAAGTGCAGGAGGGGGAACCCCGGCTGATGGAAATGGTGCTGTGCAGGTGTGACGGGACCCTCTTCGATGTGGAGATGAGCATCAACAATATCACCCTGCAGGGCCGCAAGATGGTGCAGGTCATAGTCCGGGACATAACCGAACGCAAACAGATGGAAGACTGGCTGCGTTATTTGAATATGCACGACAAGCCCACTGGTCTTTATAACCGGGATTATTTCGAGGAGGAGATGATCCGCTTGCAGAGCGGACGCTTCGATCCGGTGGGCATCGTGGTGTGTGACCTTGATGGGCTCAAACTGGTGAATGATAATCTCGGCCATGCCGCCGGGGATCACCTGCTGGCTACCGCAGCCCATCTGCTGGTCAAGTGCTTCCGGGAGAGCGATGTGGTGGCCCGCATAGGGGGCGATGAGTTCGCGGTGCTCCTGCCCAATTGTTCACAGGAAGTGGTGGAAAGCGCCTGCCAGCGAATCAGGGACAACCTGCAGCAATACAGGAAATCGGAGCCGCCCATCCCCATCAGCATGTCGGTGGGCTGGGCAGTCAAGGCCAATGCCAATCACAGCATGTGGGAGATTTTCAAGGAAGCCGACAACCGCATGTACGCGGAAAAGGGCAAGAACCGGGAAGATTTCAAAAAGATCTTTGCCGGCATGGTAGACGAACTGCGCGACCTGGATCAGAGGACTTGATCCGCTGCCAGTTCCGAGTCCAGCAGCTCCTGCACCTGTTGTGACGCGGGATCCACCAGAATCGTCCAATAATTATCGTAGATGACCATGCCTGGCTTGGCTGAGCCAGGTTTTTTCACGTTAAAGCGGAATGTATAATCCACAGCTACCTTGCGGGAACCGGAGGCTTTGCTGAAGTGGGCGGCCAGAGCCGCAGCCTCCTCCAGGGTGGTGTCCGGGACAGCGTCGATCGAGTTGATATCCGGGGGCAGGGTGATGATCACATGGGTGCCCGGGATTTCCTTGGCATGCAGCCACAAGTCATTACGGTTCGAATCACGCAAGGTCAAACGGTCATTTTGCAGGTTGTTGCGGCCCACGCTGATCAGCAGACCGTCACTGGACATGAAACGGCGCGGCTTAAGGGAGGCTTTTTTTGCTTTGGGGCGGGAAGCGCGCGGCTTTAAATAATGTTCCTTCTCCAGCTCATCCACCACCTCTTCGATGTGCAGGGGTTCCTGGGCCTGTTTGACCGCAACCACCACCGATTCAAGGTAATCTATGTTGGCCTGGTTCTCGGCCATGAGCCGTTTGAGATGCCGCAAAGCCCCGCGGCTTTTGTTGTAAATCCGGAAATAGCGCTGGGCGTTTTGAATCGGGGTATAGCGCGGATCCAGCGGCAATTTTATCTCTTCCCCGGTGGTAAAATCAGGCATGGCCGCTTCGGTGTCACCCTTCTTGAAACGATGGGCATATGCGGTGAGCATTTCCCCCCACAACTTGTATTTTTCGTTCTCCCTGGCTTCCTCTAGGTCTCCTTCCTGCAGGAACTGCTTGCGATAAGCCTTGTGGAGATGCTCATTGATGGTGCGGACCAGGTTGTTCTGCATCGATTCCAGGCGCAGCTGGCCCAGCTTTTGAACAAAAAAGTTGTCACAGGCGGCATTCATGGAGGCGAACTTTTTCACCTGGCTGCCCCGAGGCAGGGTTACCGGATGGAAAGGGCTGAATTCCTGGGCTAAATTCTTCCTATATATTACGCAGGGTTCTATGGTGCCTTCATCAAGCTGCTGGATCATGTTCCGGGTGGTGGCATAAAGCCGGTCCAGCTCCAGGGCGCCGCATTCGTCCACCGGCTGGGTGTCATCGAAACC
>CAZYGL010000011.1:10647-16407 GCA_964647335.1 uncultured Syntrophomonas sp.
ATGGCATCGATGATCAGGTTATTTTCCGGATTGACCAGGATGATATTGGAGTGGCGGCCCATGAACTCGCAGATCAGCAGTTTTTCCTGCCATTCCCGGAAATCATTGAGGGCTTCGATCCGGATATAGACAACACGCTCCATTCCCATCTGCTCTACGCCTTTGATCTTGGCCCCCTCCAGGTATTTGCGCAGCAGCATGCAGAAGGCGGAGGGCTGGCTGGGATTGGCTTTTTTTTCGGTGCTGATATGCATACGCGCCCAGCGCGGATTTGCTGATAACACCAGCCTGGCGCTTCCGATCCGGGGAGAGCGCAGGGAGAAGATCAGTTCATCTTTTTCCGGGTGATGGATCTTGTCTATCCTGGCGTCACCCAGATCCTGATTCAGTTCCCGGGTCACTGCCCGGATGGTCAGACCGTCAAATGGCATGAGGTGCTCCTTGATGAAAAAATTCCCTACTTATTATACAATAGTTGCCGGGTTAGGGACACATCGATCGGGTCATCTGCCAAAGCGCTGAGCCTTCCTTGACTCAGCCCCGAAAATATATAAGAATAGTGCATAAGCAAAAGGGGGAGGTCGGATCATGACAGACAAGATCAAGGTAGTGGTATGTGGCGCCCTTGGGAAAATGGGAGTCGAAACCGTTCGTGCGGTGCATAGTGATGAGGACCTGCAGCTGATCGGACTGATGGATGTGCGCGGCGGGGTGGGTGACCTGGGTATTGACCTGGGCCAGGGAATATCTTTGCCGGTAATGACTGAATTGGATAGAGTCCTGGAACTGAAACCGGATGTCATGATCGATTTCACCGCTCCCGCTTCGGTTTTTCAAAACGTGGCCACCGCCCTGGGGCAGGGGATAAACTGCGTGGTCGGGACCACTGGTCTGAGCGAAGGGCAGCTCAAGGCGCTCGAACAGTTGGCCCTGGACAAGGGGATCGGAGTTGCGGTGATACCTAATTTTGCCATCGGCGCGGTTCTGATGATGAAGCTGGCCGCGGAAGTGGCCCGCTATCTGCCGGATGTTGAGATCATCGAGCTGCATCATGACCAGAAATTGGACTCCCCGTCGGGAACATCCATCAAGACGGCGGAATTGATCGCGGCAGAGCGCAGCCGCCAGCCCATCCGCAACAACTTGGCGGTGGAGAAGGTAGCGGGTGCCAGGGGAGCTGAATTGGGCGGGATAAATATTCACAGTGTCAGGTTGCCTGGTTTCATCGCCCACCAGGAAGTGATCTTCGGCGGAGTGGGACAAAGCCTTACCATCAGGCACGATTCATATGACCGCAAGGGTTTTATGCCGGGAGTGGTAATGACGGTCAAGAAGATAGTTGAGACCCGGGGGCTGATATACGGGCTGGAGAAGCTGCTGTAGCTCCAGGTCCGGCAGGGCAGAAAGGGCGCGGGGCGCTCTTTTCTTTTGCGGTGCGATGCGGTGGGCAGGGAGGCAGTGGCAGCGTAATTCCTGGCGGCGAGACATTGTCCCACCCGGTGTATGTGTGCTAGAATATTAGGATAAAATCACCCGGAATAGGCAGCTTAGGAGGTTTGGATGTGGCACAAGGACTCAGAATAGCAGTCGTTGGAGCGACTGGCGCGGTCGGGCAGGAGATGCTCAAGGTCCTGGAGGAGAGGAATTTTGCAGTCAAAGAAATGTTGTGTTTGGCTGATCCCCGGGAGGCCGGCACTAAAATAAAATTTAAGGGCGAGACCTTGACGGTGAGAGAGGTCGAGCCCGCAGCATTTGCCCAGTCGGATATTGCCTTGTTTGCAGTCGGCAATGACATCAGCCTGGCTCTGGCACCAATGGCGGCAGAAAACAACTGTGTCGTTATCGACAATAGCTATGCTTTTCGATTACAGGAGGATGTTCCCCTGGTGGTGCCGGAGGTCAACCCCGGCGATATAGCCAGGCATAAAGGCATCATAGCCAATCCCAATTGTTCGACGATAATCATGGTTGTGGCCATCAATCCGCTCCACCTGGCAGCCGGACTGAAACGGGTGGTAGTATCGACCTACCAGGCCGTTTCCGGGGCGGGCAAAGCCGGGCTGGATGAATTGGAAGAACATACCCGGGCCTATCTGGAAAAACGGGAGGTCAAGCCCGTGGTTTTCCAGCACCCCATAGCCTTCAATCTCATCCCCCATATAGATGTGTTTGTGGATGAGAATTACACCCGGGAAGAGATGAAGATGGTCTGGGAGACCAGGAAAATAATGCATGCTCCTGAACTGAAAATTGCCCCTACTGCAGTCAGGGTACCAGTTTTCAGGAGCCATTCGGAATCGATCAACCTGGAGACCGAGAGATACTTGAGTGTCGCCCAGGCCCGGGAGATACTGGCCGCTGCTCCTGGAGTGGTGGTGCAGGATGATCCCCTGGCTGGCATTTATCCCATGCCCCTGTATACCTCGGATAAAGACCAAGTCTTTGTGGGCCGGATCCGCCGGGACATATCGGTGGATAACGGATTGGCGATTTGGGTGGCAGCTGACCAGATCAGGAAAGGTGCAGCTACCAACGCAATTCAGATAGCTGAGATCGTTGCAGAGCAAAACCTGTATTAAATAAATCTGTTGGAAGAGGTGGCGAGATTATGGCAATATACAGACTGTTTACGGCAATGATTACCCCTTTTGATGGGAATTTGGAAGTAAACTACGACCGAGCCGGCGATATCGCTGAGTATTTAGTGGAGAACGGCAGTGATGCCATAGTTGTATGCGGGACTACCGGCGAATCCCCGGTATTGAACAAGGACGAGAAACTGCGGCTGTTTGCCACGGTCAAGGAGCGGGTCGGACAGCAGATAGAGGTGTGGGCCGGAACCGGGTCTTATGACACCGCCGGAACTGTCAAACTCAGCCAGGATGCGCAGAAATCGGGTGCAGATGGACTTCTGGTAGTCACTCCGTATTATAACAAACCCTCTCAGGAAGGTCTGTATCAGCATTACAAGGCCTTGTCAGAGAGCGTTGACTTGCCGATCATGCTGTATAATATCCCCGGACGGACCGGGGTCAACATGTTGCCGGAAACCGTAGCCCGCCTGGCAGAAATGAAGAATATTGCTGCGATAAAAGAGTCCACGGGTATGATGGACCAGCTCTCCGCTATGAAGAGTATACTGCCCGAGTCCATGGCGATTTATTCCGGGGATGATTCCATGACTTTGCCGATGCTGGCCTTGGGCGCATCGGGGGTAGTGAGCATCGCCTCCCATATAGTGGGGAAGGACATCCGGAGGATGCTGGATGCCTTTGGGGCAGGCGACGTAAGCCAGGCTCAATCCATTCACAATTACCTGTTCCCTATGTTCAAGGGACTGTTTGTGACAACCAATCCCATCCCGGTCAAAGAGGCCCTGAACCTGCTGGGCAAAGATGTGGGGGGGTTGAGGCTGCCCCTGTGCTGCGCATCCCCGGCAGAACTGGAGGGAATCAGACAACTGCTGGCCAGTTACGGCAAGCTGTCCTAGGCCAAACTGAAAGAGAGACTTGAAGCGGGGAGGGGACGTTTAAGGATCCCTCCCCTTTTTGCAGTTAAACCATTTACATATTTTAGCATTTTATATGGTTGAATGCCATCGGGGTTTGGGATATAATTAGCGAAGCGGTGATGTTCGGATTTCTGCTAACAAAAAATTGAATAAGAAGGAGGTGTTTGAGTGTCAGACGAAGCACGGCTGAACATAATTCCCCTGGGCGGATTGGGGGAAATCGGCAAGAACATGATGGCAGTCAGATACCAAGATACCATCGTGGTCATCGATGCCGGGCTTATGTTCCCTGAAGACGAATTATTGGGGATCGATGTGGTTATCCCTGATATTTCTTATCTGGTCGAAAATCGGGACAAGGTCAAGGCGATTTTGATCACCCATGGGCATGAAGACCATGTGGGTGCGCTGCCTTATGTCCTGAAAGAGATAAATCCACCCATTTACGGCAGCAGGCTGACCATGGGCATCGTGGAAGGTAAACTTAAGGAACACAGCTTCGACAACATCAAACTCAATGTGGTAAGGCCGCGGGATATCATCAAGGTGGGGCCCCTGGAGATTGAATTCATCCGGGTGAGTCACAGTATACCTGACTGTTTGGCGATTGCCATTCATACTCCCCTGGGGATAGTATTCCATACCGGTGATTTCAAGATCGATCAGACACCGGTTGACGGTCAGGTCATTGACTTTCGCAAGATGGCTGAACTTGGAGAAAAAGGCGTCTTGCTCATGCTGAGTGACAGTACCAATGCCGATCGGACCGGTTTCACCATGTCGGAAAAAGTGGTAGGTAATACCTTTGATGAACTGTTTGGCCGCTGTGAAGGCCGCATCATTGTGACTACCTTTGCTTCCAATGTCCACCGGATACAGCAGGCCATCCATACAGCGGTGAAATATGACCGCAAAGTTGCCATTGTTGGCCGCAGTATGGTCAACAATGTCAAGATATCGCATCAGTTGGGGTATATAGATATACCTGAGGGCACCCTGATCGAGATGGAAGAGATCAGCAAATATCCGCCCGAGCGGGTCCTGATCGCGACTACCGGATCCCAGGGTGAACCATTGTCGGCACTGACCCGGATGGCTACCGCCGACCACCGCTGGGTCGGCATCAAACCTGGAGATACGGTGATAATATCGGCTACCCCCATTCCCGGCAACGAGAAACTGGTGAACCGGACCATCGATCTGCTCTTCAGGCAGGGTGCAGAGGTAATATATCAAAAGGACATGTCGGTGCACGTCTCAGGACATGCCTCCCAGGAAGAGCTCAAATTGATTCTAAACCTCATCAAGCCCCGCTATTTCGTTCCAGTGCACGGGGAATACCGGCATTTGATGAAGCATGCCCAAATAGCAGAAAGCCTGGGGATACCCAGGTCCAGGATCTTCGTCTCGGAGAATGGGCAGATAATAGAAATAAGCAAGAAAAAAGCCATGGTGGCAGGCAAGGTCACCGCTGGCAAGGTCCTGGTGGATGGATTGGGAGTCGGTGATGTGGGCAATATCGTGCTGCGGGATCGCCGGCAATTGTCACAGGATGGGATCATGATCGTAGTGGTTTCCATCAACAAGGAAACCGGCGAAGTCGTCTCTGGTCCGGATATCGTCACCCGCGGATTCGTATATGTGAGGGAATCGGAGCAGCTGATTGAAAACGCCAAAGCCAAAGTCAAGGAAGCCATGGAACAGTGCCAGCGCAAGAATTTGACTGAATGGGCGGTTATCAAGTCCCAGATCCGGGACAAGCTTGGCAAACACCTCTATGAAAAGACCGGCCGCCGGCCGATGATTATGCCCATCATAATGGAAATCTAGGGGGGAGCCCCCCTTTCAAACCCTCTCACACCCTGTTGATTTTGGTCAACAGGGTCTTTTTATCGGTCCTGGCGGGATTTACTAATAATTAGGAACCGGCTGTGCTATAATTACAAAAGTATTTTAGGGCCAGCGTTCGAGGCGGCAGTATAAGCCTTCAGGCCCATGAAATTGTGGGGAGGCAGATCAAGTGACAGTTCTAGAGGCTCTGATTTTAGGCATCATCCAGGGATTGACCGAGTTCCTGCCGGTAAGCAGTTCGGGGCACCTGGTTATTTTTCAGCATATCATGGGTTTGCAGGAAGGCAGCATATCTTTCGACGTATTATTACACCTGGGCACCCTCCTGGCAGTATTCATAGCCTTCTGGGAAGACATCGCAGCTGTCATCAAACAGCCTTTTTCTAGGTTGACCTACC
>CAZYGL010000012.1:0-16086 GCA_964647335.1 uncultured Syntrophomonas sp.
GGCGATGATGGTCTCACCCAGGCGGGCAGTTGCAGGCAAGGCTACCGAAATGTCAACGCTTACCCCTTTGACCGACAGGCTTCGTACCGCATTGCCCATAGCCGCATCAGCGATGGAGGTGATCAGACCGCCATGGACCAGTCCCATGGGGTTGGTGTGCTCAGCACTGCCTATTACCTGGAATTCAGCACTTCCAGGTGCGAGAGACCGCAATTCTATATGCAATATTTGGTAATATGGGGTGGCAGCGATAGACTTCTTGAGATAGGAAAAGAGTTTTTTGTCCAATCCGTGATTTTCCGCTTCCAAGTTTTCGCCCCCTCTTTGGCATGATTTCCGATTATCGGCATCATTTATATTATTCTAAAGAATAATTTTCGCCTGGTCTATGCAAAAGCACGGTAAAAATAGCAGTGCAAGCCACGGCAGACAAAATCCATACCCCGAAAGGTATGGATTGCGTTGCTGGCGCGGGACCCAACCTGACTCCTGAGATCAGCAGGTTCGCCGTGCAAGTCATATAAACAAGGAATAAATATAAACTTCTCCGATTTGGGCCTTACCTCTGCAAATTGAGGTCTAAGATCAATTGCTCTGGGGTTTGGGATGCTTCTTCTTATCATCAGACTCATACCTTACCCTGTTGGCACAAAGGTCGCATATATAAGTGCCCGGTTTGTTAGGATCGCTCATCTTTTTGAAATCCTTGTTGTCCTCATCCAGCTGATAGACCTTCCCGCACAGCATACATTTGGCATCTACATAATCCATAAAACCTTACTCCTTTCTGTAGTAAGCCTCAATTTTGGCTGGTTACTTCTTCGGGTACTATTTCCATATACATGACCTGCTGGTAGTTAAAGGAGCCGGTTATGTTGCCATTCCGGTCATACATATTGTTGGCTGAAGGTCCGCCGGTATACACCTGGGCATCCTTTTCTATTCCCAGGCTCTTCACATAACAAACCAGATCTTTTTGATTGGTGAACTGGATATGGACCTTAATAAGTTGCGGTTCCGGCCCCTTGGCTTTTTGCAGCCATGATCCCGGCTCTCCGCTGCACCCAGCGGCTGCTGCCATAATAATAACCAATGCCGCAGCCAACAACAAGCCTTTAACTCTTTGCACTTACATTACCTCCTTGGCCGCCTGATCAGGCTGCCTGTTTTAGCCCGGTTCCTGACGACGCCTCCCATTATTGCAGCGGTCCTGCTCCCCCATTGGCCCAGTTTGCGGCTTACCAGGTAATGTATGCTGCCGGGAGGAAACTCTCCGTTTTCGGTCTTTTCACCAGCCGGTACGCCAGTTAAGATCTCCAGTCCTTCATTAATATGTTCAACCGCCCAGACACTGAACATCTTCCTGCGGACCGCCCCTATCAGTTCATCGCTCAGCATGAGATTTTTAATGTTTTGCCGGGGAATGATGACCCCCTGTTCGCCGGTGAGACCCAGGGCCTTGCATACTTTGAAAAAGCCTTCAATTTTATGATTTACTCCTCCAATGGGCTGGATCTCACCATTCTGGTTGACCGAACCGGTCACGGCTATGCCCTGGTTAAGGGGCGCCTCCGCCAGGCTGGACAGCAGGGCGTAAAGTTCGGCACTGGATGCGCTGTCCCCTTCGATCCCCGAATAACTCTGTTCAATGGTCACACTGGCTGAAAGCGACAACGGCCTGTCCTGAGCGTATTGTGCCCCCAGGTAGCCGTTCAAGGTCAAAACCCCTTTATTGTATATATTCCCGCTAAGGTGCACCTCCCGTTCGATATTGACGATGCCCTTTTCGCCCATGAAAGTCTTGGCGGTGATCCGCATAGGTTTGCCGAACTGATGGTCACCGACCTGATAGACCGACAAGCCATTGAGCTGCCCTACTTTGGCCCCGGAAACATCTATCATTATAGTACCCTGTTCGATCAGTTCCTGCATCTTCTCATCCAACATGGCTGCCCTGTAATCTTTTTCCGCGATCGCTCTTCTGACATGTTCACGGGTCACCATCTCTTCCTTATCAATGCCCGCCCAGGAGTTGGCTTCATAAACGACCTCCACCAGGCGGTTGAAAAGGGTGGTCAGTTTATTCTGATCATCAGCCATCCTGCTGCCATAGTCGACCACCTCGGCTACCGCCGCTGGAGAGAAATGACGCAGTTTCTTATTGGAACATACTGAACTTATAAACCGGGCATATTCCCGCACATGCTGGGGAGTTCGCTCCATCTCCACATCGAAATCAGCCCGTATTTTGAAGAGTTTTTGGAATTCCTCGTCATAGGCGAAGAGCTGGTAGTAGATAAAAGGATCCCCTATCAGGATCAGCTTGAGCTCGACGGGTATCGCTTCCGGCTGCAGTGTTTCCGCATTGCCCCAACCGAAGGTCTTGCTCATGCTCTCCACTACTATCTCCTTGTTTTTCAACACCCGTTTGAGCTTGTCCCAGACAATGAAGTTCTTGATGATATCGAAGACATTGAGTACCAAGTATCCCCCATTAGCCCGGTGAATCGAGCCAGCCTGGATTCTTGAAAAATCAGTAGTCAAGACCCCGAATTCGCTTTCAAACTCTATCTGCCCGAAGAGATTGGAGAATGTAGGATTGGTCTCATAAACGACCGGGGCGTTTTTAAGCTTGGAGTTGTCGACCACCAGGTTCACCTGATATTTCCTGACCAAGGCCCGGCGGTCCAAACGCCTTAAAAGATTGGCCGGTGAATCCTCTTCCATGGATTTGAGCATGTCGAGATTGTTTAGCACATCCTGGTGTAAATCGTGCAAATAAGCCACTATTTCCGAAAGGGCGGCATATTTTTCGAATAAGGGATTGAAGTCAGGCACAGCAACCATCCGGGCTGTCTCGATTTCCAGGGACTTTATTTTTTCCCGGGCCTTTTTCTCCAATTCCTTGTAGTGGCGAAAAGCCTCGTTGATCTTTTCCTGTACCTCGGCACTTTTCTTTATCAGTTCCGAGCGGTTTTCTTCCGGCATCTGTTCATACTCTTCCTGGGTTAACTGTTCACCGTTTTCCTTCAAGGGTATGCTGATTACTCCGCTGGGAGTCCGGGAAATGGTAAATCCCTCCCCCCTCGCTTCCTCTTCCAGCTGCACGTAAAGCTGGTTGGTTTCCTCAGCGAACTGATTGAGGATCGCATTTTTTTGGAAATCGAATTCCTGCCCCTCAAAAGCCTTGACGATGTGTTTGAAGACCGAATCCATTATCTCGGCTACGTCTTTTTTAAACTCCCCTCCCATTCCGGCTGGCAGCCTTAGGGCGTTGGGAATCTCATGGTTTTTGAAATTATGTACATAACACCAATCATCTGGGATAGGCTTGCTTCCGGCCTTTTGGTTCAACATATCCAAAGCCAGGGTGGTCCGGCCGGTTCCGAAATACCCGGCCAGATAGACATTGTAGCCATCATTGCCGATATCCAGGGCAAAACCCAGGGAGCGCACGGCCCGGTCCTGGCCAATGATTCCTTTGAGGGGATCGACTTCAGCAGTGCTTTTGAACCGGAAAAATGACGGCCGACATTTATTGGACAGGTCCTGAGGATTTAAGCGGAAGTTATCTATTGCCAACTATTAGCACCTCCTTAGTATTTGTTGTCCTTAGAATTCGAATGCCATGCCGGTCTCCCCTTTAACGACCATATCGCCCATTTCGCAATACAATCGGGCGGCAGCATAAAAACCGGTACAATGAGCCACGATCAGTCTATCTATATTATAGGTTTGCAGAGCAGCGATGGTACGCTCCAAGCGCTGGGCAGATGCTGTCATCAAGTGAGTCCCGCCAATATAGGCCAGGACCTTTTCCTTGCCGGTCATCAGCATGGCGTGGTTTAGGATATTGATGAGTCCTGCATGACCGCAGCCACTGATAATGATCAATCCTTGCGGGTGGTCGATGATCAAGACCATTTCGTCAGTCAGCGGGTCGTCCTCTACCTTCCCGTGCATCTCCACCTTAAAATTTCCGCCCACATCCTCGAAATCGTTCAGGCGGGGGATCTCCCCGCTCACGAATAGGCCCGATCCAATCGAAGTGAACGAATCCGAGAGGATGAATTCCGCCCCAGCCTCCTCCAGCTGGCTTTGGGCGAATGGAGTGCCTATTTCCTTTATTCTACCATTTTTCAAGGTAGTCATTTTGGGGAAGAGGAAATGCGGATGCGCATATATCCTTTTTGGACCGTGTTCCTGCAGCAGTGGCAGGAGCGCTCCAGTGTGGTCATAATGGCCATGACTGACGAAGACCTCCCCGATCCGGCCCAGGTCGATTCCCAGAGCTGAACTGTTGGCCAAAAGAGCCCTGGAACTGCCGGTATCGAACAAAATATCCCTTCCATCAACATTGACCAGGCAGGCGAATCCGTATTCACCTATCAAATTGGGCATTGGGGTGGTATTTTCCACCAAGATCGTGACCCTGACCTGCATTTTTCTCACTCCTGTTTGCATGCTTGCTTAGATATTAGATATTATGCACCCTGATTCCTGCCGACCGGGCAATTACTGACAAATAGATCGCCCCGCGTCCCAGGTTGGGGCCAGGTCCACAGAACCATTTGCAGCATTATGGTGCTCCAGGCTTCTGTATTGCGCCAGTCAATTTGGCTAAAGATTGACAATTTCCCTAATAAGAAGGTATATTATCCTAGGAGTAATCCTTATTAGGTGTGGCCGGACATGTTGCCGACCAGCCGATTGCCAACTGAAAGGCGGTGGTGAAATGGAACCTATACCGTTATCTCGAACAAAGCGCTTCTACAGCGCAATCAACCTTAAAATAAATGGCGGGGTTATCTTTCAGCACCGATTGGACATGTAACCCTTCCATTAGCGAGGAGGGATTAGGTTTTGATCAAGACCTACTTCTATAATCATGATGAAAATCGGATGTATCATGATATAGACTTGTCTAAAACCGCCGATCTTTTGTCTTCTGTCGACAATCTGCTCTGGATAGACCTCTATGATACCTCAGAAGCAGAATTGGCATATATTGGTAAACTTTTTGATTTCCATCCCCTGGCCTTGGAGGACTGCCTGCAGGAAAGCCCGCGGGCCAAGATCGACCGCTATGATGACTACCATTTCTTTGTCTTCCACGCCCTGCGTTATTTCGAAGAAGCAGAGGAAGAAGATGAGATCTCCAGCATAGAACTGGATGTTTTCCTGGGAGCAAACTATATTGTGACCATCCACCCAGTGGCACTCTTGGCAGTCGGCAAGGCAGCCCGCATATCCCTGACCGATTCCCAGTATATGAACCGTGGACCGGATTACCTTGTCTACAAGATCCTGGATAACATAGTTGATGATTCATTCCCGATCATCGACCGCCTGGGAGAACGGATCGATGACCTGGAAGAGAATATCTTCGTCAGCAAGGGTCAGCAGATTACCGAAGAGATCTCCACCCTGCGCCGTACCATCATTCTCCTGCGCAAGGTCCTGATCCCGCAGCGGCAAATTTTCCAGAATATCCGGGGACGGTACGCATTTTTCGTAAAGGATGACAATGTCCCCTACTACCTGGATCTGGCCGACAACCTGAACAGCATCCTGGACACGGTCAATACTTACCGGGACCTGGTCAACAGCTCGATGGACACTTATTATACAGTGCTCTCAGGCCGGACCAGTGAGATCATCACCATACTGACCATCATAAGCATACTTATGATGCCTCTTACTGTTATCACTGGCTTCTTCGGAATGAACGTTGAATTCCCAGGGCGGGAGCATCCGCTCATGTGGCTTTTGATTTTGCTGGGCATGGTGGGCTTGTCGTTCAGCATGCTGGGTTTCTTCCGCAACCGTAAATGGATATAGACCAAAGCCTCGTCCAAACCGCCAGTTTGAACGAGGCTTTTTTCTTCACCAGGGCCGGACGGGCATCCCCCCAACGGGATCCAGTTCAGGTTTAGCTGTATTTGATACAGAGGTTCCTGATCAGGTGGGCTACATCTTCCACATGGTCCATGGCCATTTCTATGTGCTCATAGACCCCCCGCCATTTAATGATTTCCACCGGATTTTTTTCGTTTTCGAACAAGTCCCCCAGGTAGCTGCGATAAAAATTATCCTGCTTATGCTCCAGCTGGCGAATATTTTCGCTGTATTCCAGCAGGATCTTCTTGTTCTGCTCGAGTTTATTCAGCAGCTTGAAGGCTCTCTCCTGCAAAACCAGGGCTTCGTAAAGAGTAGCTACCATCTCCTTGACCTGGGGGGTGGGTTCACCGGCTTTGTAGAGTATCATGATATCGATTATGCCGGTGATATAATCTAAAGTGGTGGCCAGTTGCTGCACCAGTTTCAATGCGTCTTCACGGTCGAAGGGGAGTATGAAACTGGTGTTCAGTTTCCTGACCAGGGTCTGGATGATTTTGTCTCCTTCATTCTCCAGATCAGTCAACTGAGCCATCTTTTCATCCAGATTGCGGTAATCATTCACCACTTCATTGAGTATATCTCCTCCCCTTACTACCACCCGGGCGCTTTCAGCGAAGAGCAGGAAAAGATTCTCGTCCTTGTTGCCGAATAAAGCCATCGGTAAATGCCTCCCCCACGATTTTAATAATAATGCCTGCAAACGTCTTAACGATCATGCGAAGTGCCAGCTTAGAGGGCCCGCAGGTAGTCCGGGCGCAAGTAACTCCGATCGTTTTTGACTATTATCTCATTGATAAGTTCCAGTATTTTTTCTTTATCATCCGGCAACCTGCCCCGGATCGGCAGGTAATTGGAAGCGTGATTGCTTCTGAATTCGGTGCCCTTTAGTTCCAGTCCCTGGATTATTATCCGAAGTTCATCCAGTATCTCGAAGGGATTGGGCAATTCGAATTCACCCTTCTGCATCCTGCGGTATAATTCGGTTTTTGGTTCCAGCATAAGCGTCAGGGCACCAATATAGTCGGGTTGTATCTCGTTCAGTATCCTGGCGGTATTCCTGGCGTGTTCAGCCGCCCTGGGACTGCGGCCGGCCAGACCCAGTAAAATCGTTACTGACAGCAAGATGCCAGCTTCTTTTATCTTCTGACCAGCTGCAACCATTTCGGTATAGCTAACACCCTTGCGTATATCAGCTAATAGCCCTTCGTCTCCGGTTTCAACCCCCAGATAGGCAATGGTCAGCCCGGCTTCCCTCAAGGCCCGCAATTCGCTCAAATCCTTGTCCAGTATGCTGTCAGGGCTGGCATAGATGCCCACATGTTTCAGACTGCCGAAGGTCTGATAGAGACAGGCCAGTATTTCCAGCAAATCAGCGGTAGGCATAGCCAGAGCATCGCCATCGGCCAGGAACACCTTTACTAAATCCCCGTAATACAAGCGGGCCATGCCGATGTCGGCTTTTATTTCATCCAGGCTCCTGATTCGGTATTTTTTGTCTTTGTACATGGAGCAAAATGTACAGCGATTGTGGGAACAACCAACCGTGCATTGCAGTATATAACTCCTGGCCTCACTGGGAGGCCGGAAAACATTGCCTTCATATCTCATCTATGGTTTCCTCCTGACTATTTTAAAAGCTTGCCGGGCAATAACCATCCCCTGACAAGCTCCTTGAAACAACATCCTATCGGATTTGGCTAAGCGAAATATATCTATCTTCTAGCCCGTCTTTGTGCCCCGATGGCGAATCAACCACCTGCGGAAATTTATCAGGTATCTTTCGATAGGAGGCGAAATCAGGTATATCAACACCAGGAAAATCAATCCTATCAAGCTGGTTTCGAAAAGACCGGCCCCGATCAGAAGTCCCAAAATGGCTGTAAGCCAAAGTGAAGCTGCCCTGGTGATGCCCTGCACCCGGTTTTCCCTGCTGACCCACATCATACCGGTTCCAAGGAATCCCAAAGCCGAAATGATTTGCGCCGGCAGGCGCAGCGGATCTCCTGCCGGGGGTATCTCCATACTTTCAATCACTCCACCGGCCATGACGGAGATCAGGGCTGAACACAGGCAAATCAAGGCAAAGTCGCGGCTCGATTTGTTCCGGTCATCCCGGGCAGTAATTATGCCCACCGCGAATCCCACCACGAAAGCCAGAGCCAGCCGGATTGCGTAAACTGCCATTTTTACAGCACCTGGTAATTAGGCGCCTCTTTGGAAATAAAAACATCGTGGGGATGGCTCTCGGTCAATCCAGCATTGGTTATCCGGATGAATTGTGTATTGTCCTTGAGCTCATCGATATTGACCACTCCGCAGTATCCCATGCCTGCCCGCAGTCCTCCGACCAGCTGAAAAATGCTCTCCGATACCGATCCCTTATAAGGAGTACGGCCTTCGATACCCTCGGGCACCAATTTTTGCGCATCTTCCTGGAAATATCGATCACTGCTGCCTTCCACCATGGCTCCCATCGAACCCATGCCTCTGTACACCTTGAAACGGCGTCCCTGTAAGATCACTTCTTCGCCAGGACTCTCATCGGTACCCGCCAATAGATTACCTAGCATGACCACATCAGCACCGGCTGCGATGGCTTTGACAATATCTCCGGAGTATTTAATGCCCCCATCAGAAATAATGGGAATATTATATTTCCTGGCTATCCTGGCACTGTCAATAACCGCAGTGATTTGCGGCACTCCAATACCGGCCACTACCCGGGTGGTGCAGATAGAGCCTGCCCCTATCCCTACCTTGATGGCATCGGCGCCTGCTTTTATCAATGCCTCGGTAGCCTCTCCGGTAGCCACATTCCCGGCAATCAATTCCAACTCCGGATACCTCTTCTTAATCATGGCCACCATCTGTATGACTCCTTCGGAATGGCCATGGGCGGTATCCACCACGATTACATCGACAGAAGCATTCTTGAGGGCTTCAACTCTCTCCATGGTGTCGCGGGCAGTTCCGACGGCTGCCCCCACAATGAGGCGCCCGCCTTTGTCCTTGGCAGCATTAGGATATTTCTGAGTCTTTTCGATGTCTTTTATTGTGATCAGCCCGGTCAAATTGTAATTCTCATCAACCAGCGGCAATTTCTCGATCTTGTATTTGCGCAGTAACTGCATGGCTTGTTCCATTGTAGTTCCTACCGGCGCCGTGACCAAGTTCTCGCTGGTCATGATATTTCTGATCGGCTGTTCGAAATCAGTCTCAAAACGCAGGTCCCGGTTGGTCAGGATACCCACCAGTTTACTGCCTTCGGTAATCGGCACCCCCGAAATATGATAATGTTCCATGATGCTTAAGGCATCACTCACCTTGTGCTCCGGTGACAAAAAGAATGGATCTGAAATAATGCCATGTTCCGAGCGTTTAACCCGGTCGATCATCCTGGCTTGATCCTCAATGCTCATATTTTTATGAATGATGCCGATTCCGCCTTCACGGGCCATGGCGATGGCCATCCTGGTCTCAGTGACCGTATCCATCCCAGCGCTCATGATCGGCGTCTCCAGGCGGATATTGCGGGTTAGGCGGGTCGATATGTCGACTTGGTGAGGCAAAACCTCAGAATGGCCCGGAATCAGCAGCACATCATCGAAGGTCAGACCCTCTTTGCTGAACCTATCAGTCATGTTTTTGGCCTCCTCGTAAATTTTAACTATCTTATACCATTGTAGCCCAATTATCAATACAAGTTCCACTTACAGGCCAGTTCGAATCCCGGGATGCCTTAGAGACCTTGGAGCGCTGCTGATAATGGGCTGTCTGTATCCATCCGCTGAACAAGTCCGGGGCGGATCATATACCTTATTAAAGAGCTATTTGCCAGTGTGTCCAAAACCGCCTGCACCCCGGTCCGTCTGGTCCAGGGATTCAACTTCCACGATCTCAGGGTGAAGTACCTGGGCAAATATCATCTGCGCTATGCGCTCCCCCCGCTTGAGGGTATAGTCCTCTTCCCCCAGGTTTATTACGATCAGCTTAATCTCACCGCGGTAATCGGAATCGATAGTCCCCGGGGTATTGAGCAAGGTCAGACCATGCTTCAATGCCAGGCCGCTGCGGGGCCTTATCTGGGCTTCGCAATTGGCAGGCATGGCAATCGCTATTCCGGTAGGGATCAAGGCCCGCCCTCCGGCTGGCAGGATCACATCCTCCCGGTTAGCGGCAAAAATGTCCATACCTGCAGCCCCCGGGGTCATGAACCGAGGAAGGGGTAAATCATGGGAATGGATACGGGTTACCAATACTCTCATCACTTGTGCCCCCACCATTTCTTGTATTCTGTCTCGACCTGCGGCAATGCTTTTTCATCACCAATAGCCGCAATGGCAAACAATTCCGGGCGCAGAAGCCTTGCAGCCAATTCCTGTACCATCTCCGGAGTCACCTGGCTGATCTTGGCGATGACCTCTTCAGGGGAAATAATCCGGTCATACATAATCATGGTTTTCCCCAACCTGGTCATGCGGTTCATGGCGCTCTCCAGGCTCATTGCGATGCTTGATTTGGTCAGCTTCTGGGTGCGGAGGATTTCATCTGCGGTCACGCCTTGAACCACAAAGCGCTCGATCTCCTCATTCAGCACTGCACAAAACTGTGCTACTTTTGATCTGCTAGTGCCGATATAGATGCTGAACAATCCAGTGTCTGAATATGTGGCTGGATATGAATATACTGAATAAGCCAACCCCAGTTCTTCCCTCAATTTTTGAAACAGGCGTGAACTCATGCCAGCTCCAAGTATACTGTTCAATACCGTCTGGGTATAACGCTCGTCATCAAGATACGACAGACCGGGCACTCCCAGGCAGATTTGGATTTGCTCTACTTCCTTGGGAACCAGGGTTATGAATGGTGAATTCTCCCCCGGCTTCGGGTCGGCCAATCCACAAACCGAACCGGTCTGGCCCTTCAATTTGTCCTCCAGGTAGTCCCTGACCTTTAGGTTCTCAACATTCCCGGCTACCGCAATTACCATATTAGCTGGCACATAGCAACTGCGATAATAGTCGATCACAGCCTCCCTGTCCATGTTCCCGACTGACTCCAGCGAGCCCAGGATAGGATTGCCCATGGGATGGCCTGCCCAGTACTGGCGGGCAAAGACATCATGGATCAATTCGTCCGGAGTATCTTCATAAGTGTTGATCTCTTCCATAACCACTTCTCGTTCGGTGTCCAGGTCCTGGGGAGACATGCACGAATTAAACAGCATATCGAAGACAATATCCATGGCTTCAAATATGTCCTCATCCAGGGTCCGGGCATAAACGCAAGTGTACTCCTTGCCCGTATAGGCATTGAGCTGCCCCCCCATGCCTTCCAGTTTTTCCGCAATATCACGGGCGGTAAGACTGGGAGTGCCTTTGAACAACATATGCTCGATCAGATGGCTGGCGCCCATAAGACCAGGATTTTCATGTCTTGAGCCTACCTTTATATACACTCCTATGGCAGCGGATCTCAAATAATCAATGTCTTCTACCACTAATTTGGCGCCATTGCTGAGTTCCCAGCTGTTTATCACACTTTTACCTCCATTACCCTTTTGCCGTTTATGATTCATCCGTCCGATTGTGAGGGTTCCCTTCAGCTGACGCTGATATTTGAGGACGGGTAAAAAACAATACCCACTACCTAAGCTGGTCTGAATCGATAATTTCTTGGCAGTGAGCACTGATATTGGTTTTTCTTTTATTGATCGGGTCCGGTCTGGCGGGGACATAAATAAACCGAGAAAACCCGGTTTATTTATGTTCTTCCTTATGCCTGAGCGGGAACTCCGGCTGCTTTTGCCTCGCGCAGCACCGCTTTGCGGGACAGGTTGACCCGGCCTTGACGGTCGATCTCGGTTACTTTGACTTCGATCTTGTCACCGATTTTGACTACATCTTCGACCTTGTTGACCCTGGCTTCATCCAGCTGGGAGATATGCACAAGACCCTCTTTTCCGCTGGATCCCAGCACCCCCGGTATAATTTCCACAAAAGCCCCGAAGTCCATGATGCGCTTGACCGTACCGGTGTAGACACGTCCTACCTCAACCTCGGCCAGGATGGCTTCGATCAGGGAGCGGGCCTTTTTGCCGCTTTCTTCATCGGTGGCGATGATGAAAAGGCTGCCGTCATCTTCAATATCTATCTTGGCACCGCTTTCAGCCACTATCTTATGGATAATCTTTCCGCCTGGACCGATTACTTCGCGGATCTTGTCAGGATTAATCTGCATCCGGATCATCTGCGGAGCATAGGGCGACAAATCCTGGTTGGGCTTGTCGATAGCCTCCATCATCTTGCCCATGATGAACATCCGCCCTTCTTTGGCCTTGGCCAGAGCAGCAGAAACTATTTCCCGGTCTACACCGAAAATCTTGATGTCCATCTGCAATGCGGTCACACCCTTGGCAGTGCCCGCCAATTTGAAGTCCATGTCTCCCAGTGCGTCCTCGATGCCCTGGATATCAGCCAGTATGGCAAATTTGTCTTCACCTTTCACCAGGCCCATGGCTATGCCCGATACGGGGGCCTTAATGGGAACTCCGGCATGCATCAAGGCCATAGTGCTGCCGCACACACTGCCCATGGAACTGGATCCATTTGATTCCAATACCTCAGAGACCACTCTTATAGTATAGGGAAACTCTTCTTCGCTGGGCACCACAGCCAGGAGGGCGCGTTCTGCAAGGGCTCCATGGCCGATATCCCTGCGGCTCGGTCCGCGCATCGGTTTGGTCTCACCTACGCTATACGGAGGGAAATTATAGTGGTGGATATATCTTTTGCTCTCGGCTATAGTCAGTCCATCCAACAATTGGTTCTCCCGCAGCGGCCCCAGGGTTACCACCGACAAAACCTGAGTCTGTCCGCGGGTGAACAGACCGGTGCCGTGAGGTCTGGGCAGGAAGCCGACTTCACAATTGATCGGTCTGATTTCATCCAATTTTCTGCCATCGACACGATCGCCATCTTCCAGGATCATGTTCCTGACAATCTCTTTCATCTGCTTATCGACTATTGAAGCGATATTTTTGTCCTGCTCGGGATAGACCTCCTTAAAATGAGCCAGAATAGCTGAGCGGGTCTCGTCCATATGTGCCTCGCGGGATTTCTTGTCGGGATTCTTTACCGCTTCCTCCAGCTGTGCTTGGCCAAAGGCCCTGACGGCAGCAGCCATCTCTTCATCAATGGGCACAGCCGCTACTTCCATCTTGGGCTTGCTTAGCTCAGCATAAATGGGTTCCTGGAACGCCACCAGGCGCTTGATCTCTTCATGGGCAAAGAATATGGCATCCAGCATAATGTTTTCGGGTACTTCGTTGGCATGCCCTTCTACCATCATTATGGCGTCTTTGGTGCCAGCCACGACCAGGTGCAGATCACTGTCATGGTGCTGTTCAATGGTGGGATTGATGATCAACTGGCCATCCACCAGACCTACGATGACAGCTGCTACCGGTCCGGCGAAAGGGATGTTCGAAACACCCAGGGCTACAGAAGCTCCCAGGATTGAGGTGATATCCGGTGAGTTGTCCTTATCCACCGAAAGAATGGTGGCAACAATCTGCAGATCGTTTTTAAAGCCCTTGGGGAAAAGAGGTCTGATTGGCCGGTCAATCTGACGGGCCGACAGGGTGGCATTTTCCGTAGCCCTGCCCTCTCTCTTGATAAAGCCTCCAGGTATACGGCCTATTGCGTATTGTTTTTCTTCGTATTCAACTGTCAACGGGAAAAAATCAAGGCCTTCCCTTGGACTGGACGCAGTGGCAGTAACCAGGACCACTGTATCCCCATATCTGACCAAGGCCGATCCATTGGCCTGTTTGGCAACCTGGCCGACTTCGACAACCAGTGGTCTGCCGGCGACTTCAATTTGGTATTTGTGCAAGATGTGAAAATCCTCCTTTCACCTTACCTGAATAAAGTTAAAGAGCGGCATCCCGCTCTTTACCTGCGCAAACCTAACCGAGTAACGATGTTGCGATAACGGTCAAAATCGTTATTCTTCAGATAGTCTAATAGTGACCGCCTTTGTCCGACCATTTTCAATAGGCCTCTTCTGGAATGGTGGTCCTTCTTATTCGCTTTCAGATGTTCATTGAGATAGTTTATTCTATCGGTAAGAATAGCTATCTGCACCTCAGGGGATCCAGTGTCTTTCTCGTGGACCTGAAACGCCTTGATAATTTCCTGCTTTTTCTCCGAAGACAGAGCCAAGCTTTTCACCTCCTTACTCATAAACGCCACTAACCAAGACTGACGCCGGTGATTTCGCCAACCTGAGCCAATGGTTGCTGATTTCCTGCCGCCTCATACGGCAGAACAGGATCGCGGTCCATATTTGATTAAACCAGGTCCAAGACCTTGGCCGCTCTCCGAATCGATCTTTATCCCTGCAGCCGCAGACTTGCCTACAACAGAGATATTTTACCACAGCCCCAGTTAAAAGTAAATGTGACCTTGTTTTAAAGGTCTACAGCGTGTGACTGTGATATTTCCAGGGCCTGATCCCGGTCCCTGCCAATCTGGCTGACCAAATCCTGCAGTGACTCGAAACGTTTTTCATCCCGCAGTTTGGCTAAAAAAGACAAGCTAATGGCCTGCCCATATATATCACCATCAAAATCCATCAAATGTGCTTCGATGGATATGGGATATTCCTCGTGGAATGTAGGTTTGCTGCCAATATTCACTACACTGTGATACAGGCGTTCGCCTACACTGGCTCGGGCCGCATACACTCCCTTGGCCGGTACGTGGAACAAACCTTCCACCCCTATATTGGCGGTAGGAAAGCCCAGCTGCTTGCCGCGGTGTTCACCTTCCACCACTACTCCGTCCACGATGGGATAATACCCCAGCAGACTGTGGGCGGTATCTATGTCCCCATCTTCCAGGGCTTTGCGCACCAGGCTGCTGGAAATGGGCTCGCCTTTGAATTCCACTGGCGGGATTATATTCACACCAAAACCTAACGTGCTGCCTATCTCTTGCATGGTGTCGGGGGTTCCCAGGCCCCGATGGCCGAAGGTATAGTTGAAACCGACGAACACTTCCCGGACTTGCAGGCACTGGATCAATATGCGTTCCACAAACTCAAGCGGGTTCCAGGCAGCGATATCCCGGCTGAACGGATGATAGATAAGTATGTCGAGTCCCATGGCCGCAAGCAAAGATGCTTTTCTGGCAGCCGTGTTCAGCAGCCGGGGCGCCCTCTCAGGGTTCAAAACCTGGGCCGGATGAGGCTCAAAAATGAATGCTACTGCCGCCCCACCGTTATCATGGGCCTTGTTCACCAAGGCGGTGATCAAGCTTTGATGGCCCTGGTGAACTCCATCGAAGTTGCCCAAGGCCAGGTAGACCGGCCGGCCTGGATCGCAATAATTCTCTATGCCGCTAACAGTCTGCATGGCTCTAACTCCTTGCCGGTATGATTTGTGCAGCTCGACCGGGCTAATTAGCCCGGGGGCACAATACTTTCAGGGGCTTGATTTCCGTTCCCTCCGCCAGAATTGAAGACTGGGCGATGGCCGCCAGGCTGTCTGCAGGACTGTATATCCTGATGACGCCGGTAACACCTGGTGCAGATACTACTATCCTGTTCCCATTGCATATTGCCTGCATCTGGGCGGAAGAAACCGACAGCCTGGGAAGATGATCCAAGGGGAAATCCGCCGGGAGAATCCATTCCCTCCAGGCATTTCCACTTTGCTTTATTTCATCCAGTTCATGGGCGGTCTCGATTGCAAAAACACCGGCCCGGGTCCTTACCAAAGCTGAAAGAAAGGCTCCGGTGCCCAACTCCATGCCTATGTCATGGCACAGAGAACGTATATAAGTCCCTTGGGAACAGCCTACCTCTAAGGTGATAACCGGCCGTCCTTCCAGGTCCTGGCTGATTGCCTCAAGCCGCAGGAACTTTATCTCTATCTCCCGGGACTCTCTCTCGACAGTAATGCCCCGGCGAGCTAATTCATAAAGTCTGGCCCCCTGATGATGAACTGCAGAGTACATGGGGGGTATCTGTCTGATAGTTCCGGTGAAACGCTGCAGGACTTCAGGCAGCATCTCGGCGGCAAAATCTATGTGCTGCTTGTAAGTTACGTTACCCCAGGCATCCAAAGTATCCGATACTCCTCCCAGGGTCATCTGCGCCCGGTATACTTTGTCTGTGTCT
>CAZYGL010000013.1:0-13982 GCA_964647335.1 uncultured Syntrophomonas sp.
ACAATCGTCCTGGAAGAGAGCATCAATGACGGTGAGACCGATTTCACCGCTCAGGTGACCAAGCTCAAAAATGCCGGAGCGGATGCCCTGGTTTTCACCGGCTACTATACTGAAGCTGCCCTGATCATGAACGAAGCCAAGAAGAAAGGCCTGGATATCACTATGGTGGGCGGCGACGGCCTGTATGGCCAGGACTTGGCCAAGCTGGGCGGAGATGCGGTAAAAGAGAAGGTTATCTTCTACGCCGGCTTCTCCACCGACCAGCCCAGTGCTGAGACCGCCAAATTCCTGGAGGCTTACCGGGCCAAATACAACGAGGATCCGGATATGTTTTCGGCCCAGTATTACGATGCCGTCATGATTCTGGCCAAAGCCATGACTGACGCCAAGAGCACCGATCCCAGCTTGTATAGAGCTGAACTGGTAAAGGTCAAAGACTATCCCGGCGTTTCCGGTGTCACCACTTTCGGTGCCAACCGTGAGCCCATCAAGAGCCCGGTTTGCCTGCTGACCGTTAAAGGCGACAAATTCCCGGCTCTCCTGGAGAAGATCCCCGTCACTATGAAATAGTCGAGGACTGAAAAACAAATCTGCGCTGGCCCGCCCAATGCAATGGGCGGGCCGAATGCAGCAGGATGATATCAGCGTCTAATCCCAGTAGCAGCTAGAGTTTAACAGTTGAGCCCCTGGGGCTGTGTTAAACTCTAGGTACTCGAATCAAGCGCGGGAGGAAATCTATGTTCTGGGAGCAATTCATCAACGGCCTTACCCTGGGCAGCACTTATGCCTTGATCGCTTTGGGTTACACCATGGTCTACGGCATCGTCCAGCTGATCAACTTCGCCCACGGGGAGATCTATATGTTTGGGGCCTTTGTAGGTCTTTTCCTAGTGGCTGCCGGGATCAATGTGTTCGTGGCTCTGCTCGGAGCCATGGTCTTCTGCATGGTCCTGGGAATGCTGGTGGAGCGCATCGCCTACCGGCCCCTGCGGGGCAGGTCATCGCGCCTGTCCGCCCTCATTTCCGCCATCGGTGTTTCCATATTTCTCTCCACCGCCATGCTGCTCTATCGCGGTTCCAATACCACCCGTTATCCTGAGGTATTCAGGACCACCACATTTGAGTTCGGGGGAATCCAGGTTTCGTCTCTGCAGGTCCTGATCCTTGTATTCTCAGCTTTACTGATGGTGGGGCTGGAGGTCATGATCCACCGGACCAAGCTGGGCAAAGCCATGCGGGCTTGTTCCCAGGATATCGAGGCCGCCTCCCTGATGGGCATAAATGTCAACCAGGTCATCTCCGCTACGTTTGCCATCGGTTCGGCTCTGGCTGCTGCCGGCGGTGTTATGGTGGGGATTTACTACAATGCAGTCTGGCCATATATGGGGACCATGGCTGGCATGAAGGCCTTCGCAGCAGCAGTCCTGGGGGGAATAGGCTCCATACCCGGAGCTATGATCGGCGGACTCACCCTTGGTATTATGGAGATCATGGGGGTGGCTTATCTCTCATCCTCATATAAAGACGCAATCGCCTTTGCCATCCTGATCCTGGTCCTGCTCATAAGGCCGCAGGGGCTGTTGGGCAAGAAAATAGCCAAAAAAGTGTAGGTGACACGGAGTGGACTCTTTCCTGACTCAGAATATCGATGCCTATTACCTGCGCATCATGATATTTATCGGTATCAACATAATCCTGGCCCTGGGTCTTAATCTCATCACCGGGGTGACCGGGCAGCTCTCCATGGGCCATGCTGGCTTCATGAGCCTGGGGGCCTATTCCGCAGCGATCCTCTCAGTACACTACTCCACTTCCTTCGTCCTGGCTTTGTTAGGCGGAGCCCTTGTGGCCGCACTGTTCGGATTCCTGATAGGCATCCCCACCCTGCGCCTGGAGGGGGACTACCTGGCTATGGTGACCATCGGTTTTGCGGAAATCGTGCGGGTATTTTTCCTGAACTTCGAACCAGGCGGCAAAGCTGTAGGTTTTTCCGGTATCCCCCAATCAACTACCTTCACCATCGTCTGGGGCCTGGTGGTACTGGTAATCATATTCAACAGCACATTGCTGAGGTCCCGGGTGGGGAGGGCCCTCTTTGCCATCCGGGAAAATGAGATCGCCGCTGAAGCCTGCGGTGTAAACACCACTCGCATGAAAGTGCTGGCTTTTACGGTGGGTTCCTTGCTGGGAGGACTGGGTGGCGGGCTCTATGCCCACTACATGTACTATATAAATCCACAGGATTTCGGCTTCATGAAGTCCATCGAAATACTTAACATGGTGGTCCTGGGCGGAATGGGCAGCATTCCTGGCACCATCATCGGGGCTGTGCTCCTGACCCTGGCCCCGGAAATGCTGAGGATCGTGTCCGAATATCGCCTCCTCTTCTATGGTGCCCTGCTGGTCATCCTGATGATTTTTCGCCCCAATGGTCTCCTGGGGGATGTGCGCATATATGATATCAAGAAACGCTTCACCAGGGGGAGGACTGACCAATGAGCATCCTGGAGATGGTGAAGATAAGCCAGGAATTCGGCGGTTTGCGAGCTGTGGACGGCTTTACCCTCAGCGTGGCCGAACAAGAGATCATGGGCATCATTGGACCCAACGGAGCTGGCAAGACCACTCTGTTCAATATCATAACCGGCATCTATGTCCCCGCCGAAGGCGAGCTGCGTTTCCAGGGACAGTTGATCAACGGGCGGGCACCCCACGATATTGCCCGGATGGGCGTGGCTCGGACCTTTCAGAATATCAGGCTGTTCAACAAAATGTCAGTCCTGGACAATGTCCGTTTGGGCTGCCACGGCAAAACCCGCAGCGGTTTCTGGAGCGGGATTCTCGCCCTGCCCAACAGCCGCAGGGAAGAAAAACAAATCCGGGAACGGTCCCTGGGGCTGCTTGACATGATGGGCCTTGCAGACAAGCAGGGAGAATATGCGGACAGCCTGGCTTACGGTGAGCAGCGCCGCCTGGAGATCGCCCGGGCTCTGGCCCTGGAGCCAGTGCTGCTTCTATTGGACGAGCCCGGTGCTGGCATGAATCCGGGCGAAAAAGAAGAACTGATGGAACTCATCCGCAAGATCCGTTCAGAGCAGAAGTTGACCATTATCCTGGTCGAGCATGATATGAACCTGGTGATGAACATTTGTGAACGCATCGCTGTCCTGGATTACGGGCGCAAAATCGCTGAAGGCAGCCCTGAACAGATCAAAAACAATGAGAGGGTCATCGAGTCCTACCTTGGAGTAGAGGCATGAGTAAAACCTATGTTTACCTGGCCTTGTTCTTTTCAGTGCTATGCATGTCCACATCTTCAATTATCATCCGCTACTGTGCCGCCCCAGCCTTGATCATTTCCCTTTACCGGTGCATATTTACCGCCGCCATAGCTGCCGGCTTGGGCAGTACCAGCCCAGGAGGAATAAGAGAGCTTTCCCGAAGGGATCTTGGTTTCATCCTGGGCTCCGGGATTTTCCTGGCCTTACACCTCGGATTCTGGATAACCTCCCTCGGCTACACCTCCATATCCAGTTCAGTCCTGTTTACCAACCTTCAGGTCATATTTGTTCTGGTTCTGTCAGCGATATTGCTCAAAGAAAAGGTGAACCGATGGGTAAGCTGCGGCATCCTGACTGCCCTGCTGGGGAGCACTCTGATCGTCCAGGGGGATCTGCAGTCAGGCCGACTGTTGGGCGATATGCTGGCTCTCCTCAGCGGTCTGTTCGTGGCCTGTTACTTCCTGATCGGCCGCAAGGTCAGGGTGAGGGTGGATGTGTGGACCTACACCGCTTTGGCCGCAGGAACAGCAGCCGTGGTCCTCTTGATCGCCTGCCTGGCCGCTGGATATAGTTTGACCGGATATTCAAGGATGGATTGGCTGTTGTTTTTGCTGCAGGCGGCTGGGCCAGGAATAATCGGGCATGCCTCCCTGAACTGGGCTCTAAAATACTTGAAGGCCCCGATAGTATCAGTATCCGTGCTGGGGGAATCAGTGGGGGCGAGCCTCTTGGCCTTCCTGATCTTCCAGGAAGCCCTGGCTTGGTACCAGTTGGTGGGGGGCCTCTTCATTCTGAGTGGTATCTATGTTGCCGCAATCCATGAAAAGGCTGCGGTTCCGGCAGCGGATGCCGAGATAATGTAGCCGGCCAGGAGGGCCTGACCCCTTAGGATCACCATCGCCAAGAAGGGAGATCGAGAGCTTATGCATATCGTCCTGGTGGAGCCGGAAATTCCCCAAAATACCGGCAATATTGCCCGTACCTGCGCCCTGACCGGGACCAGGCTGCACCTAATCAAACCACTGGGATTCTCCATAGAAGACCGTTACCTGAAACGGGCCGGATTGGACTACTGGGACGAAGTGGATGTAAAGCTGTGGGACTCTTTCCGCCAACTGAGCACCGCCCTGTCCGGTCACCGGTTTTTCCTGGCTACCACCCATGCCAAGACCAGTTACCACCAATTTCAATACCAACCAGACGATGTGTTTGTGTTCGGGCGGGAGACCAAGGGATTGCCCCCCGATATATTGGCTGCCTTTCCTGACAACCAGATCCGCATCCCCATGCGGGACCTGGGGCGTTCCCTCAACCTATCCAACAGTGCAGCGGTCGTCCTCTATGAAGCCCTGCGCCAAAACGGTTTCCCGGGCCTAAAATAAAAAAACTCCCGGAGGAGTTTTTTTCTGAAATCTGCATGACTTTTACGCTTATTCTTCTATCGGTATCGGAGCTTCCACCGGGCAGATATCCGCACAGGATCCGCAATCGGTACAGAGCTCAGGATTGATAACATACTTATCTTCACCTTCCGAGATTGCTTCCACCGGGCATTCTTCCAGGCACAGACCGCAGGCAATGCAGTCATCCGTAATCGTATAGGCCATTTGATTCGCCTCCTTTACTGCAAGAAATCAACAATAGAATCATTATAGAGAACGCTTTTTTTTTTGTCAATTTATGAAATAAAATGAACAAGCAACTTGGCTGAGCGCTGTTCAGGAGGCATGAAGAAGGTCTTCTCCGCAGCAATTATGGTATTATACAGGGAAGAGCAAGAGATGGAGGATAGGGCAGATGCGTTGTATTATCATGGCCAATGGGGCTTATGGGGATTTGGCGAGCTATCGGGATCTGGTGCTCCCGGGTGACATCCTCCTGTGTGCTGACGGGGGCTCCAATTACGCCTTTGAGCTGGGCCTTTTACCGGACTTGATAATCGGTGACCTGGATTCTATAAGGCCGGAAATAGAGGACAATTACCGCCGCAGGGGGGTAAAATTTTGCCCCTTCCCGTCCCGCAAAGACAGCACCGATTTTCAGCTCTGCCTGGACAAGGCCCGTGAGATGCAGGCAGACCAGGTCTTAGTGCTGGGATCAATGGGTAAACGACTGGATCACACCCTGGCCAACCTCTATGCCGGAATAGGCCTGGTGCGCGGCGGATGCCTGGTCAGTCATTTTTCCCCGGAATGCCGGGTCCATATCACCAGCCAGGACATGATCATAGAGGGACGCCCGGGGGACCTGGTTTCAGTCCTGGCCCTGACCGAAGAAGCGACCGGGGTCACCGAGCAGGGCTTTGAGTATACCCCGGTGAACCCCCGCTTGGAGCTCGCCCGTCCCTACGCGGTGTCAAATGTCATGACCGGCGATTGCGGCAAAATTACGGTACAGGCCGGCATTCTGGCTGTATTCCATTACCCCGCGGATGCCCGGACTTAGGGAGCAAGGAGGCCCTGGGCCAGTGCTATGATAATCTGTGCAAAGCACCAATAATTTGCTATGCTTAATGCAGTTTAGATTCAGGTCAAAATGTATCGCGATTAGGAGGGAAAAAGGTGGATACAGCCTCACTGGCAGGTATTTTCGCCAGCCCCTGGAGTATACTCCGCACCCTGTTGGATATAGCCATAGTAGCGTACATATTTTACCGCCTGCTGGTTTTCATGCAGGGTCACCGGGCTGAACAATTGCTCAAGGGATTGTTTATCCTCCTGGTCTTTTCGGCTATGGTCAATTACCTGCAATTCGATATGCTCAGCTGGCTGCTGGAGAAACTATGGATTGTTTTCGCTATCGCCCTGCCCATCGTTTTCCAGCCCGAGCTCAGGCGCTTCCTGGAACAGATCGGCCGCGGACATATCTTTTACCGGACCCGCCAGGGGGATGACCTGGAGAGTGATGAGTATGTGGTCAAGGAGCTTATCACAGCTGCCACGGTCCTGGCTCACAACCGCATCGGGGCTTTGATAGTCATCGCCCAGGAAACTGACATCCATGAGTACCTGGAAAGCGGCACCCCCATGGACTCCCTGGTCTCCGCCGGGCTGCTCATCAATGTCTTCGTGCCTAATACCCCCCTGCACGACGGAGCGGTCATCATCAGAAACGGCCGTATCGAGAGAGCTGCTTGTTTCCTGCCCCTTTCCAACAATCCAGCCATCGATATCCGGCTGGGGACAAGGCACCGGGCGGGGCTAGGGATAACCGAAGTATCGGACGCCCTGGCCATCATAGTGTCGGAAGAGACCGGAGCGGTCTCGGTGGCCAAGGAAGGCCGTCTGGTGAGATACCTGGATGAACAGGACCTGCAGGACCGCCTGGAGAGCGAATTGATAGAGCGGCCCAGCCGCGACGAAAGCTTCTGGAGGAGGTGGACCGGTGATGCCCGACAAACACCGAAACCAGAATAGGACCGGACTTAAAATCGCAGCATTGCTGATGGCAGTCCTGCTGTGGTATTACGTGGTGACTCAGGGTGATCTCAGCGCGGGGGCGCAGACCATCAGCGTCCCCCTGCAGTACTATAATGTGCCCGCTGACCTCAACGTGTCCGGGCCAACCCAGGTGGAAGTCAAAATATGGGGGACTTTTCATGGCAATCTCAACATCGTGGCCTATGTGGATGTGAACGGTCTAAGCGAAGGGGCCCATACACTGCCGGTCAAGCTTGGTTCGATCCAGGGGGCCATGTTCACCTCGGTGAATCCCAAGCAGGTGGAGATCAGGCTGGACAAGCTCAGTGAAAAAACGCTGGCCATCAAGCATGAGGTCAAACAGAATCCTCCCACAGGCTATCAGCTGGCTTCGGTGCTGCTGGCTCCTGATCATTGCCTGGTGCGCGGTTCGGCTGATTCGGTCAGCCGGGTTACAGCGGTGGTGGCATCCCTGGACCTGGCCAATGTCCAGGATATAGCCACAATAAAATCGACCTTGAAGGCCATAGACGCCAACGGCAAGTTAGTCACCGAGGGTCTGCAGATAGTCCCGGCTACCGTCAACGCTTCTGTGGTCCTTGAGAAGATACAGCTCAGCAAAAAGGTAAACGTCAAGCCCACTTACAGCGGCAACCTGGCTGCCGGCTTCACGCTGGGCGAGGTCAAGAGCGACCCGCTGCAAGTGACCCTGCTGGGAGACCAGACCAGGGTCGAAGCTATCAATGAAATAAGTACTAAACCCATCGATATCAGCGGCAAACAGGAAGATTTCGTAATCCAGGCTGAACTGGTACAGCCCGAAGGGGCAGTGCTCTCTCCCTCCCGGGTCAGTGTTACCGTAAGAGTGATCAAAAGCCCGGCTGCCGGGCCCCAGTAATGAGAGTTCGCGTACGCGGCCTGCGGCTGGACTTGGACGCCCCGGAATGTGAATTGGCTAAACTGGCCGCCGACAGACTTGGTATTCCGGTCAGCCGGATAAGTTCCTGGCAACTGGCTAAAAAGGCAGTGGATGCACGCCGCAGCAAAGTAGCTTTCACCTGCACAGTGGAGGTGGAACTCCTCCCTGGCACCCGGCTGCCGGGAGGCGTTCTCCAGGGGCCCGGCGCTGTGATGATCACTGACAATACCGTAACATTATCCCAGCCGGGCAACGGTAGTCTGGTTCATACCCCGCTAGTGGCAGGTTCCGGACCAGCCGGGCTGTTTTGTGCCCTGGCTCTGGCCAGGAGCGGCTATCGGCCGGTGGTCATCGAACAGGGCCAGGATATGACCCGGCGGATAGCAGGGGTGCAAAAATTCTGGCAGTCAGGTATACTGGATAAACGGTCCAATGTCCAGTTTGGCGAGGGCGGTGCCGGCACGTTTTCCGACGGTAAACTGACGTCCCGGAGCGGCGATCACCGGGTGGAATATGTACTCAGGACTTTTGCTGCTTACGGAGCTGACCCCGAGATAATGTATCTAAAAAAGCCCCACGTGGGCACCGACCGTATTAGACAGATAGTCACGCAGGTGCGCCGGGAGATCATAGCCCTGGGGGGCGAGTTTTATTTCGAGACCTGCTTGACCGATCTGAACATCAGAAACGGGGTACTGGAAAGCGTATTGATAAATGACGAAGAAGAAGTGCCCTGCCGGGTCCTGGTGCTGGCCACCGGCAACAGCGCCCGCCAGGTCTATCGCCTTTTGGAGAGCCGCGGGGTCAGCTTGCAGCCCAAGGCTTTTGCCCTGGGACTGCGTATCGAGCACCCCCAGGAGGTCATTGACCGGATGCAGTACGGTGAATATGCAGGGCATCCCAGGCTGCCCGCGGCGGACTACCATTTCACTTACCAGGACCGGGCCACCGGCCGTTCGCTTTATACCTTCTGCATGTGCCCGGGCGGTTTTGTCATTGGCGCTGCTTCCGAAGAAGGCCGGCTGGTCATAAATGGCATGAGTTATCAGAAACGGGACAGCGGCATCGCCAACAGCGCCCTGGTGGTAACAGTAACGCCTGCAGATTGGGAGCACCGCACCCTGGGCGGAATCCAATTCCAGGAGCAACTGGAAGAGCGGGCATTTATAATGGGTGGCAATGACTACCGGGCTCCAGCCCAGTTCCTGGATGATTTTCTCCAACGGCGCCCTTCGCGGAGTCTGGAAAACTCCCTGGCCACATTCCGGCCCGGGGTTAAGCCGGCCAACCTCTGGGAACTGCTCCCCCTGGAACTGGTCCAAGTGATGAGCCGCGGTTTAGAAAATTGGCAAGAACGGGCTCCGTTATTGGCAGACTGCCGGGCGGTGCTGACTGGCATCGAAACCCGCAGCTCATCCCCGGTGAGAATCGAACGTGACAGCAGCTTATGTTCAGTAAATGTGTCCGGGCTCTATCCCTGCGGGGAAGGTGCCGGATATGCAGGCGGCATTGTAAGCTCGGCCGTAGATGGTTTAAAAGTGGCGGAACAGATCATCGCCACCTACCAGGAACCGTATGTGCAGCCGGAAATAATAAGCAGCCGGGTAGTCCGCGGGAGTACCCTGGCAGATTAGCGGAGGTTAATGGAGTGGGAACTTTGTTTGGAACTGACGGAGTTAGAGGTGTGGCCAATGTGGAACTTACGCCGGAATTGGCATTCGACCTGGGCCGGGCAGGGAGTGCGGTCCTGGCCATGCATGACGCCACCACCCGCCCGCGCATCCTGGTGGGCAAGGATACCCGTATTTCCGGCGATATGCTGGAAGCAGCGCTGATAGCAGGGATTTGTTCAACCGGAGCCGATGTTCTCACCGTAGGCGTGATACCGACTCCGGCGGTGGCCTATCTTACTGAGAAATACCAGGCTTCCTGCGGTATTGTGATTTCGGCCTCCCATAATCCGGTGGAGGACAATGGCATAAAATTCTTTGGACCCAATGGCTACAAGCTGCCGGATGAGATCGAAGAAGAAATCGAGCGGCTGGTGAAGGGCGGCACCCAGGATCTGCCGCGGCCTCAGGGTGAGGATATCGGGCGGGTATATGACGTAGAGGAAGCCTTGAACAGCTATCTTGACTTCCTGGTATCCTGCTACCAGCATCCCGGCAAACTCCATGACCTCTCCATAATACTTGACTGTGCCAATGGGGCGGCCTATGATGCGGGACCCCGGCTGTGGAGCAGGCTGGGGGCTAGGGTGATATCCCTGCACTCCAATCCTAATGGGGTGAATATCAACGACCGCTGCGGGGCTACCCACACCGAGGATCTCAAGGCTGCCGTGCTGCATTTCAAAGCCGATATAGGCATCGCTTACGACGGGGATGCGGACCGCTGTATAGCTATAGATGAACTAGGGCATGAGATCGATGGAGATTTCCTGATTGCCATCTGCGGGCTGGACATGCATCGCCGCGGCTTGCTCAAGCCGCCGGTAATAGTGGCAACGGTCATGAGCAATATTGGCCTGGATATAGCCCTGCGCCGTGAAAACGTGCAGGTGGAAAACTGCAAAGTCGGTGACCGCTATGTCCTGGAGAAGATGAAAGAGACCGGAGCCAAACTGGGCGGTGAACAGTCGGGCCACATGATCTTCCTGGACCACGCCACCACCGGTGACGGACTCTTGACCTCACTCAAGCTGGTTGAAGTCATGAAGCGAACCGGACTGCCCCTATCACAACTGGCTAAGGAAATGGACAAACTGCCACAGATGCTGGTCAATATACGCATGGAAGACAAAGACACCATTCTCTCCCATGACCTGGTGATCGCAGCCCTCAACAGGGCGGAGGCTAATCTGGGTGAAATGGGGAAATTGGTGGTGCGGCCTTCCGGCACCGAGCCCATGGTCCGGATCATGGCCCAGGGACCGAAACAGTACCTTTTAGAGGAGGTGATAGCAGAGATCAGCGCAGCTATAGAGCAGGCCCAACAGAAATGAAGCGCCTGACCCGGCAATATGATATCTGATTTGAACCGGGTGACGAGGTGGGGGTTTATCGATTTTTCGGCGGGTGCCCCCCGGTGTGCTGCCATCGTCAGTGCCGACACAAAAGCATACAGTAATGTGTGCCCCAAACAGCGGTACAGGCAGTCCAGCCAGCTGCGGCATTTTCAGTCGCCTTTTTTCAATGCCTATCTAACCTGAATATAATTAATTGGAGGACATAAACCGATGTGTGGAATTATGGGATACATTGGCGCGGGTAAAGCCGTGCCGGTGATAGTAGACGGACTAAGCAAACTCGAATACCGGGGATACGATTCAGCCGGGATATGCATATTCCAGGCCGGACAGCTCGAGATTACCAAAAAGAAAGGCCGCCTTACCGAAATGGTCCAGGCCCTGGGTGATTTTCCCGTGGCCAACCTGGGCATAGGGCACACCCGCTGGGCTACCCACGGTGTTCCCAGTGATCGCAACGCCCATCCCCATGCGGACTGCAGCGGGCGCATCGCCGTGGTGCACAATGGCATAATCGAGAACTATGCCAGCTTACGCAGGAGCTTGACCGCCGAGGGGCACAACTTCCAGTCTGACACAGACACCGAAGTCATCTCCCACCTGGTGGAAAAGTTTTATGAGGGCTCCCTGGAGGAAGCCGTGCGGAAAACCATCAAGGTACTGGAAGGATCCTATGCCATGGCGGTAGTCTGTGCCGACCAGCCGGATATCATCATAGCCGCCAAGAAGGACAGCCCGCTGATCGTGGGTCTGGGAGAGGGCGAAAACTACCTGGCTTCTGACATACCCGCCATCCTGGGGCGCACCAATCGGGTGTACATCCTGGAAGACCGTGAATTTGTGGTGCTCACCCGTGACCATGTGGCTATCACCGACTTTGCCGGCAACCCGGTCAGCAAAGATGTGTTTGAAGTGACCTGGGACCCGGTTGCCGCGGAAAAAGGCGGCTTCGAACACTTCATGCTGAAAGAGATCCATGAACAGCCCGCCGCCCTGCGCGAAACCATGCGCGGCACCATCAAAGAGGGGCTGGTGGACCTGAGCGATTTCGGCATCGACGACATTTTTGACGGGGTGCAGAAGATATACATCGTCGCCTGCGGAACCGCATATCATGCCGGCTTGGTAGGCCGTACCATTATTGAGAAAATGGCCCTCATCCCGGTTGAGACCGACATCGCTTCCGAATTCCGATACCGCGATGTGCTCTGGCATCCCCGTTCGGTGATGATCGTGATCAGTCAATCGGGCGAAACCGCTGACACCTTGGCGGTCCTGCGGGAGGCCAAACGCTACGGGGTCAAGGTCCTGGCAGTCACCAACGTGGTGGGGAGTTCTGTAGCCCGGGAAGCCGACCGGGTCATCTATACCCATGCCGGACCTGAGATCGCCGTGGCTTCTACGAAGGCTTACTCGACACAGCTGCTGGTGATGTACCTTTTGGGATTGCACCTGGCCCGGATTAGGCGCACCAGGCCAGAAGCGAGATTGGCCGAATTAGCTGCGAGCCTGAACCGTATTGACCAGGGTGTGGAAGAGGTCTTGATCCAGCAGGACAAGATCAGGCAGCTGGCCGAGAAATACCAGGGGGTGCAGGACACATTCTTCCTGGGGCGGGGGCTGGATTACTCTGTAGCCATGGAGGGTGCCCTAAAGCTCAAGGAGATCTCCTACGTGCATGCCGAGGCTTATGCAGCCGGAGAATTGAAACACGGACCCCTGGCATTGATCGACGAGGGGGTGCCGGTTTTGGCCCTGATAACCCAGGACTGCCTGGTGGAAAAGACCATGTCCAATATCAAAGAGGTAAAAGCCCGGGGTGCAGTGGTGGTAGCTATCTGCAAAGAGAATTTGCAGGAAGCCTGCCAGGAATGTGATGAGCAGATTCTGCTGCCGGATATCGAGCAGTTCTTGGCTCCAATCATTTCAGTGGTGCCTCTGCAGATATTCTCCTATTATATGGCTATTTTCCGGGGAGCTGATGTGGATAAGCCCAGGAACCTGGCTAAGAGTGTAACCGTGGAGTAGATCCCGAGCCTTGTGGGGGCGGTTCTGCTGGAATCCGCCCCTCTTTGCTGCCACTTATTATCACCCCGGGCCCGAATGATGTCGAAAATGATAATATCTTGTTATAAAAACGAGTTTTAAGTATAATGGGCTTAATTACGTACTATTTGCTGCTATTTGTGGCTAGTTGGCACGATGCCATAATGGTCTAACCGGAAATGGGGAACGACAAGTGAAAAAAGAAAGATCCATACAGGCCGAGATATATGGCGAACTGGAAAACTTGCGTCACGCGGACAACATCAACCACCTCATCCTGGAGAATATCAGCGACCTGGTGGCTATCCACCGCCTATCAGACTTGAGCTACGAGTATGTTAACAGTGCCACCCTTAAAACATTGGGCTACACCCGGGAGGAGATCTACGCCCAGAGCCCATTGGAGCTAGTCCATCCCGACGATATGGAGAGGGTATTCACCCGGATGAAGGATAACCTGCCCCAGGGAGTGAGCCGGGACAAGTTCCGCTATCGTAGAAAGGACGGTACTTATGCCTGGCTGAAGGTCCAGGGCACAATTCTGCCAGGGGATGGCCAGGACCCTTCCCTGATCTTGATTTGCCAGGATATCAGCACGGAGAAAAAGTTGGAAGAATCCCTGCTTGAGGCCTATAACGAAATGGGCCGTATAGCCCAGCATTATTCGGTTCATGGGGAATCTGGGCGCCAGGCCTTTAAATGGTCAGAGATGAAAAGGCAGGGAACACCTGCCGGCAACAGAACCGAGGAGGTGCTTGACTTGGCTTTGATCACCGCCGAAGGCCTGAATGAGGAACACTTGCTCAATTCCTGCTGCCAGCTGATCGTGGAAAAGCCTGGTTTCAGCCTGGCCTGGGTGGGTTATGTGCTGGACGGTCCCCCGCAAAAAGTCAAGCCGGTGGCTTATGCGGGGCTTAACAGCGGCTACCTGGCCAAGCTCAACATCGTCCTGCATGATCCCAAACGGGGCAATGGCCCCACCGGCCAGGCCATCCGCTCCGGCCAACCGGTAGTTATGTCCAACCTGAAGACCGACGATTCCTTCGCCCCCTGGGTCAAGGATGCCCTAAGGCGTGGATTCAAATCCAGCATGTCCATACCCCTGCAAGATGCCAACGGAATTTTCGGCAGCCTGAACGTCTATTCCGACCAGGTGGACGGATTTGACTTTGAGCAGCAGCAGTTCCTGGTGAAGATAGGCAACAAGCTGGCCCGCACCCTGGTATCACTGCGAAAATAGGAGTATAAAAGGCGACGGTCACTGCCATTGCGCTGTTGTTTGCAGCTAA
>CAZYGL010000013.1:14082-15956 GCA_964647335.1 uncultured Syntrophomonas sp.
TGAGCGGCCAGGTTATAATCATGATCCACAGCCATTTGTTGGGAAATTGAGCAATGATAAAGCGGTCCTTTTTCTCCATTACCAAGCCCCCGCTGGATTACTTGTCTTCATTATAATCTTTTGGTCTGGCGGCGTATATCAGGAACCGTATAAAGCCCCTGGCAACAAAAGAACCGGCATCCGCCAAGCAGATGCCGGTTTCGTGCGAGTCCGGTCTAAGATCTCACCAAGGTTGACTCAACCTCGAAACCAGCCTCCCTGAGATCACTCACAATGGGTTTGATCTCGGTTGTGTTGATCTGCAGGACCATTAGGGGCGGGTCGCCGTTGGTCTTCATGGTCACCAGATTTTCAATATGCGAATTGTATCTGCCCAGGATGTGGCCGATGGTGCAGAGAACATCCGGGCTGTCATTGACCCGAAGTTTTATGCGGGCACCGTGACCGTTGGTTGACAAGAGATCCACGAAGGCCCCGATGATGTCGGTTTGGGTGATAATACCTACCAGATGGCCGGTCTCATCAACCACCGGCAAGCTGCCGATGTTGGCATCCAGCATCATTTTGGCTGCTTGTTCGATATATGCGTCAGGGCAGATCGTGACCGCGCTGGTATGCTCGGCCATGACGTCCCTCACCTTGACCTTGTTCAGGAGTTGTTCCTGTTCGTTCGACATGAAATGGGCAGCGGCAATATTGGCGATAGACTCGAAATAGGGGCGGATGCCGAAATCTTTTAAGGTAACCATCCCCAGTACCTGGTTATGGTCCAGGACCGGTAGGTGGGTATGCTTGAAATGAGACATCAATCGCCAGGCTTCGCCGACAGTGCTGTCCGGAGATACTGTAACTGGATTGGTTGTCATCCGATCCCTGACTCTCATGTTGGTTCCCTCGCTTTCTTAGATGAAATGCTGTTTCTATATAATACGAAATGCGAACTGCAATTCCGCCGCAAAACACATTCATAATTGTAACACAGGGGAAGGCTCGGTTGGTACCTAAAAATGCACCGAACGAACCTTCCCCTCAGAGCCACTTCGAATTCAAGGGGCCGATCTTACTCCGTATTCAGAAAAATTTAAGCTGGCCTTCACCCAATATTCAAACTGGATTTGTATATTATGACTATACCGCACCGCGGTTGACATACATGCCCCCACTTTCCCTTGGCATATCGGCAGCATGCTGATGCCTCCCTCACCGGCATGCTGCGCCCCCAGAAGCAAGCTGAAAGCCCTGAACGATCAGGGCTTTCGGTCTGGAATGATGGAACAATAATGACTGTTCGAATACGATGGCCAGGAACTCCATGAAGCGCAAGGCAGGTTCATTGTTGGACGATAACTCCCGATTCCACCAGCTGGGCGTAAAGGAAGGTGCCGCCAATTATGCCCAGTACCGTAAATAATCCAAGTATCTTGCCTTCTCCCAATTGAGCCAGGGCAGTACCGGGACAGGCTCCAGATATGGCCCAACCTGCCCCGAATAAGATTCCTCCCACCGGCGTCAACCAGTTGAGGGGTTTTTCCTTGATATCTATGGGGCGGTCCAGATAGTCCAGGTCACCTCGTGAATGAAGCCAGCGCATACCCAGGTGGCCCACGATGATGGCTGTGATTATCACCCAGGCCAGCTTCAGATCGGTTAGGGCAAATAGCGCATAAATCAAGTCATAGTCGGAAGCACCCACCCGGCTCAGGGTGAAGCCGAAAAAAATTCCGCAAAGCAGGAAGGCCAACATGCGTATCATCCTAAATCCCTCCCAGCAAAAGTCGTGAGATTAACCGCAGGGTTACGTATCCACCCAGAAGGAAGAAAATAGTTGCGATTATGCTTGATTTCTGAAGGTTGGCGATGCCGTGGATGCTGTG
>CAZYGL010000014.1:0-5431 GCA_964647335.1 uncultured Syntrophomonas sp.
ATCAGAGCATAAGACCAGGAGATAGCGGGTGAAAGTCAGAGCCACCATCATGCTAGCCACTATACCGATGGAGAGAGTAACCGCAAATCCTTTGATGGGACCGGTTCCAAACCAGATCAAAACCAGGGCTGCGATCAGAGTGGTCAAGTTGGAGTCGAATATGGTCCAGAATGCCCTGGCAAAACCTGCGTTTATGGCCGCTTTGATGGTTTTGCCTATCCGCAGCTCCTCCTTGATATGTTCATAAATAATAATATTGGCATCGACCGCCATACCTATGGAAAGGACGAAACCGGCTATCCCAGGCAAGGTCAGCGTCGTATGGAGCAAGGTCATGGTTCCCAAAACCAGGATGGCATAAAGGATCATTGATATATCTGCTACCAGTCCGGGCAGCAGGTAGTAACCTACCATGAACATCAAGATAGCCACCAGTCCCACCAGGGCTGCCTTGACACTCAGAGACAAAGAATCAGCCCCCAGGGTAGGTCCTACAGTGCGCTTTTCCATAATGCTGAAAGAAACCGGCAAGGCACCTGAGCGCAGCAGCACCGCCAAGTTCTGGGCTTCCTCGGCGGTGAAAGTCCCGCTGATCTGGGCCCTTCCGCTGGGAATAGCTTCGCTCACGGTGGGAGCACTGATGATCTCGTCATCTATGACTATGTAGAGCGGTTGGCCGACATTGGCAGCCGTAGCCTGGGCGAAAAGTTTGGCTCCCTCATCATTGAATTCCAGGTCGACGGTTGCCCCCTGGCCCCCTGTTCCCGGGGCAGCCTGGGCGTCCTTGAGGTCCTTGCCGGTCACCCACACCTTGCCATCCTTGTCAATGAACTCGAGCTGAGCCGTATTTTTTATTATGTTAACAGCTTGTTCAGGATCATCGACCCCGGCGATTTCAACCACAATACGGTCACTTCCCTGGGCATAAAGGGCAGGTTCCTTAACCCCCAGGCTATCGATGCGGTTCCTTAAAACCCCTATGGCTTTTTGAATGGTGTCCGCAGTCACCACCTGCCCTTCTTTTTCATCCGCCTGCAGCACCACATGCAGACCGCCCCTCAGATCCAGGCCTAACTGCATATTGTCAATTATTGGCCGGTAGCAGAAAAAAGCCGCTCCGAACAATACTATTACAATAGCTGCAACTATAGCCATACTGGTATTTTTACGCACCAGTTTGTCCTCCCTCCAATTATCATTTGTTGAATTCGCTTATTCTAAAGGAGTCTCACTCCATTTATCAGCAAGCCGAATTGGCAGTTCAGGAAATCAGCCGCCCGGCGGCACAGCAACATGCGGCTCAGGAATATCTCGAAATATTCCATGACCGGGCAGATATCGGTATCGATAGTCAGATCCATGGTGATCATTCTATTGGGTCCATCAATATTTAACCGGGAATTCTCTACTGCGTAGTTGACCCGGTCATGGATGTCGAAGGTTGCTACATCAGTATTCCGGACCCTGTTACGGTGCACGTGGGATTTGTCTGCCAGTATCACCGCTGCAGCCACGGCATTTATGGGATGACCGTTCTCCTCATCATGATTGCCGATCGCCGATACCACCGTAGAGATCTCATTAGGCTGCATCCCGATCCTTCGCAGTATTTCGAGGGCTATCAAAGCGCCGCTCTGATTATGATCGGTACGGTTGATAACATTGCCTATATCATGCATATAACCGGCTATTCCAGCCAGTTCGGCCAAACGCGGATCATAATCGAGTTCCTGCAATATTTTGCGGCTCAGGCTTGATACCAAGCCCACATGCTTGGGCCCGTGGTCAGTATAGCCTATAGCTCCAAGATGTTCATTGCCTTTGTTGATGAATGTCTCCAGTAGTTTGCTCTGAGTTATTTCTCTTAGGGTGACCATTATTTCTCCTCAACCTTGAATGCTATCGCTTTCTTGACAAATTCCACTTCTGTGTTTTCGCTCACTTTTAGCACGAACGAGTCTTCTTTGACCCTGGCAATCTCACCCTTCAATCCGCCGATGGTCACTACTTTGTCGCCACGCTTCAGGCTCTCAACCACTTCTTTGTGTTTCTTTTCCTGTTGCTTGCGGGGTTTGATGATAAAGAACCAGAATACAGCCATGAATATACCCAGGTAGATCAAAGCTGTAAGCCACCCCTGTTGTTGTGCAGCCATATTATCCCTCCTTAACTTTGTACAACCTTATATAATTTCGCCAAGGTCAATGGAAATCCTGCAGTCACAATCGGTATTCGCTGTAGAACTTGGCGCTGAAATCAGACAATGACCCATTCCTTACAGCTGATTGTATATCCCTCATGAATTGGAGCAGGAAAGATACATTATGAATGGTGAGCAGGCGATGGGCCAGCATTTCTTCCGCTTTGATCAGATGCCTCAGGTACGCCCGGCTGAAATTGCGGCAGGTATAACACCGGCAGTCTTTGTCAACCGGAGCAAAGTCCTCAGCATAAACCGCGTTGCGGATCACCAGTTTGCCCCTGCCGGTCAAAGCCGTCCCATGTCTGGCCAGTCGGGTGGGCAAGACACAGTCAAACATGTCGATGCCTCTTTTGACTCCCTCCAAAAGGTCTTCCGGAGCCCCCACCCCCATCAAGTAACGGGGTTTATCCTCAGGCAGCAAACCATCCATGGAATCCAGCATTGAGTACATATGCTCTTTCGGTTCCCCTACACTCAAGCCCCCGATAGCATAACCGGGAAAATCCAGGTTCGTGATCTCGCGTGCACTGCGTTCCCGCAGATCGGCAAAAACATTACCCTGAATTATGCCGAACAGCGCTTGCTCTGATTTAGAATGGCTCTTCCGGCATCGATCTGCCCATAAAGCGGTCCGACGGACGGCTTGCCGGGCTTCTTCGTAACTGCAGGGATAGGGGGCGCACTCGTCGAAACACATGGCGATATCAGCCCCCAGTTTTTGTTGAATTTCCATGACTGTTTCCGGGGTCAGATAATGGAGTGATCCATCGATGTGAGAGCTGAATTTTACCCCATTATCATCAATTTTCCGCAGGCCCTTGAGGCTGAACACCTGAAATCCCCCACTGTCAGTCAACACACCTTTTTGCCAGTTCATGAACGAATGCAGTCCCCCGGCTTTAGCGATCAGGTCTTCTCCGGGACGGAGGTGGAGATGGTAGGTATTGGCCAGGATTATGCCCGCCCCCATAGCATATAACTCATCTGGGGTAAGGGTCTTCACGGTAGCCTGGGTGCCTACTGGCATAAATATAGGCGTGGTGAAGCTGCCATGGGGCAAGCTGATCTTCCCCAGCCTAGCTGCACCGCGTCCGTCTGTTTGCAGAACTTTGAATTCCAGAAATATGTCCCTCCACTATCTATCAGATCAGGTCTTGCGGTTCAGATCCTAGTATATCAGCATGGCATCACCATAGCTGAAAAAACGGTAACCCAGGTGAACCGCATGCCGGTAAGCAGCCATTGTGTTATCGAGCCCCGCCCAGGCGGCAACAAGCATCAGCAGGGAAGAACCGGGCAGGTGAAAGTTGGTTATCATCCGGTCTATGGCCTGGAACTTGTACCCTGGATAGATGAAACAGCCGGTCTCCCCGCTGCCAGCCACAAAAGCTTCTTCATCTCTGTATACAGTTTCCAGGGTTCTTACCACGGTCGTGCCAACCGCGATTATGCTGCCCCCGCGGCTGCGGGTCGCATTCAGAAGGTCAGCCGTGGCTGGATCTACCTGGTAGTATTCAACATGCATCTTGTGTTGGCGAATATCCTCAGCAGAGACCGGACGAAAAGTGCCCAGCCCCACATGCAGGATTATTTCTGCAATATTTATGCCCTGGTCCCTGATCTTTGCCAGCAGCTCATCGGTAAAATGCAGCCCGGCGGTGGGGGCCGCAGCAGAGCCATTTTCCAGGGCATAAACAGTCTGATAACTCTTTTGGTCTCTATGGTCGGCGCTGCGGTCAATATATGGGGGCAGAGGCATTTTCCCAACCCGTTCGATAAATCGATCTTCATCAGGACAGTTGTGGAATCTGATCAAACGGCCTCCCGGCAAATCAAGTTCGGCCAGTACCTCTACTTCGATCTCCGGAGCTTCCTGGAACTTAAGGACATTACCAGCTTTAACCCGCCGAGCTGGCTTGACCAAAACTTCCCAGGCTTCACCCCGTTTGGTCAAGAGCAGAAGCTCCACCTTGGCACCGGAAGGTTTGTAAGCAAACAGCCGCGCCGGGATGACCCGGCTCCGGTTTACTACCAATGTGTCACCTGGGCTAAAATATGCGGTGATGTCCCGGAAATGTCTGTCCGCAAGATCCCCTGTATGCCGGTCAAGTACCAGCAGTCGGGAGCTGTCCCGCGGTTCAGCCGGAAATTGAGCGATCAGGTCCGGGGGGAGCCCGTAGTTATACCGGTCCAGTCTGTAAATATCACCTGTGGTCAGTTCACTTGCCATCCAGAATCTCTTCTCCAGAATCCTTGGTATTTTGTTGAGGCTGGTTGGGCTCTATTTCAGCAGAGCCCGCACCTCCCGCGGGGCAAAGCGTTCAATTTCACTATAGAGGCATCCGCAGTACTGTTGGCGGTAGAGGCCCATTGCCCTGGCTGTTTCTCCCGTTTGCTTGAAACCGGGCCGGAAATCGCGATACAGAAAAGGCACTCCGTATTTCAAGCCGATAGCTTCTCCCAACTCCTTGATGGAATCATGCTGCTGGTGTCTGCTCACCAACAGCGTAGTGCTGTAGCCATCGAAATTGCCCCTTCTGGCAATGTGGGCCGCCTGTTCAAGTCTAAGCCGATAGCAGATCATACAGCGCCGGCTCTCGCGAAAGGCAATCTGCTGCAGATAATCCTGGGGATTATATTTTTCATCGTAGATAACCTTTAGTTCAACCCGGGAAGCATATTCCTCCAAAGCTTGCTTGCGCTGCAACCATTCCCGGTAGGCGTGGATATTGGGATTAAAAAAATAACCGGTAACTTCGAATCCCTCTTGCCGTAGAGCGGGTACCGGGTAACTTGCACAAGGTCCGCAACATATGTGCAGCAAAATCTTAGCCATGGGAGCTCACTTTCTGTTCCTTTTAAATCTGCTCATCATCAGTGAAAAGGGAGCCGCTTTCCAGCCCGGCCTTCACCGGGTAGCCCAGCAGCTCGTACGCCCTTGCGGTGGCTGTTCTGCCCCGGGGGGTCTTGTGGATGAAGCCTAATTTCAGCAAATAGGGTTCGTAGACATCAGTCAGGGTATCGGTCTCTTCAGAAATACAGGCCGCCAGCGTCTCCAGACCGACTGGTCCGCCGCCGAATTTAATAATTATAGCATCCAGAATCATCCTGTCAACCGTGTCCAGACCGTGGCTGTCGATCTCCAACAACTCCAAAGCTCGCTGGGCGGTCTCCTGGTCTATCTGGCCGTGCCCCCGGACCAGGGCGAAATCCCGCACCCTTTTGAGG
>CAZYGL010000014.1:5531-15297 GCA_964647335.1 uncultured Syntrophomonas sp.
CTGGTCTATCTGGCCGTGCCCCCGGACCAGGGCGAAATCCCGCACCCTTTTGAGGAGGCGGTTGGCAATCCTTGGTGTGCCCCGGGAACACCGCGCGATTTCCCGGGCTCCGCCGCTATCGATGGCTATCCCCAATATGAAAGCCGCCCGGATGACGATGCGCTCCAATTCTTCCTCCTGGTAAAAATCCAGCCGGCAAGCGATGCCAAAGCGGTCCCGAAGCGGTGAACTAAGGAGCCCCGGTCTCGTAGTAGCCCCAATCAGGGTAAACGGAGGCAGGTCTATCTGCAGGGTCCTGGCTGCAGGGCCCTTACCGATGACGATATCGATAAGATAGTCCTCCATAGCCGGATACATGATTTCTTCAATGCTGCGGTGCAAGCGGTGTATCTCATCAATAAAAAGGATATCACCCGCATCCAGATTAGTGAGGATGGCTGCCAGGTCCCCCGGTCGTTCCAGGGCCGGTCCAGAGGTTCTGCGAATAGAACCCCCCATCTCATGGGCAATTATGGCGCTCAAAGTGGTTTTGCCCAAACCGGGTGGACCGCTCAACAAAACATGATCCAGGCACTCCCCTCTTTGCCGCGCGGCAGCGATGAATACGCCCAAATTCGCTTTGACCTTTTCCTGGCCTATATACTCTGAGAGTTGAATTGGACGCAGGGCGCTGTCGCTGTATTCCTCCTCGCCCAGGGCTTTACTCGTAACCAGGCGATTCTCCTGCAATTTTTCCTCCTCCTATTTCTTCATCATAGCCGCTTTGCGCCGGAGCACCTGTTTAATGTTGTCCTCCACCCGCGCGCTGAATTCGCCCTGGTTCTGCATTTCCATCAGGAGTGGGAATACCTCGCTGCGCTGGTATCCCAGGGCTTCCATGGCTTGAAGCACCTCTTCCAGCCCGCCGGATTTGTCACTTGCAGCAGCCAATATACCTGTCTGCTGGGCTATTTTATCTTTTAGCTCGAACACCAATCGCTGAGCAGTCTTCTTGCCTATGCCGGCCACAGTCAACAGCCTTTTTTCATCACCACTGGCGATAGCCTGGAAGAATTCCCGGGGGGGGAGGGCGGCCAGGATATTCTGGGCTCCCCGGGCCCCTATGCCGGATACGCCTATCAATATCTTGAACAAGTCCAGTTCGTCGCGCTTAGAAAATCCAAACAGTTTCAAGTCATTATCCAGTACCTGTAAATAGGTATAGACTTTAACCGGTACCCCCGGTCTTGGTAGAGACCCCAGGGTGCGTTGATCAACCTGAATTTCAAATCCCATGCCCCCGATCTCTACAACTATCGAGTCAGCCCGGGTTTCCTGCAGAATTCCCTGCAAAGAGGCTATCAATAGGGGCCCCTCCCTCTTAAAATATTGCTCATCCGGCTGGAATGCAGATGGCACAGCGCAATGGCCAGGGCATCTGCCGCGTCATCCGGTCTCGGGATACTATCCAGGCTTAATATCTTTTGCACCATAACCTGCACCTGCCTCTTGTCGGCATTACCGACTCCGGTAACCGCCTGTTTAACCTGCAAGGGTGTATATTCGGCTATCTCTATGGCCTGGTCGGCAGCCGCCATGAGCAGAACTCCTCTGCTCTGGGCAACAGAAATGACGGTCTTGGAATTTTTATGGTGAAATAGAGCTTCTATGGCTACTGCATCGGGCTGATACTCCTCAAGCAAGGCTGTATATTCTCGCTTTATCTTGACCAATCGGTTCGGCATATCCATGGTCGGGGAGGTCTGGATCACGCCGTAGCTGACGATGATCGGTTTCCCGCGAGTCTGACTGACCAAACCGAATCCGGTAGTGGCTGTGCCCGGATCTATTCCCAAAACCAGCATATCCATTCCCCTCTATTGCCTGCCATCAACAACATTGAATCGCTGCAGCCAGCATAGCCTGACACTACAAGCCCAATTGGCGTTTATAAGTCTCCAACCGGTCATAATCATTGTAATACGCATAATAGCCGCCTATGAAATGCTGCACATCATCTATCCTGATCCTATATCCATCATGGCGGACACAAAACGTGTTCACGATTCTAGCCGGGTTTTTCAGGTACATAGCGTATTCTGGATAGAGATACCCATTCAGCTGATGTCTCGCCCGGTGATAAATGGTGGCAATGAATTGGGGCTGGTCGAAACTAGCCATGTATTTCACCTTGACATTGTCTTGCTTGACCCTGTCATAGAGTTCAAAGGTAGCCATCAATAGCTCCAGATAGGTATGGTAAGATGTTTCCTGGTTATAGATCTTGTCCAGGTTATTCTGGGCATTCTTCAGGGCAAACTCGAAATAGCGCTCTTCGGGCACATACTTGGTTATCTCATTCATCGAATAGGCTATCCAGTGGTCTGCGTAAACAGTGTAATCTTTGGCGACAAAATAGTCCGCCGCCTTGCGAGCAGCCATCAGATACTTCGTGTCTCTGCCATAACCGTAAAGTTTAGCCAGGGCGAAAGTCGCTTCCCCGTCATAATAAACAGTCCGCAATTCTTCTTTCCTTGAATAATCGGGATAATTGAGAACGTGATAATATTTGCCGGTTTTAGCATCCTGCATCTGTAATATACCATTCCCCAGCTTGACAATCAGGTCTTTGTATTTGTCGGTATGAAACTCCTCCATGTAATCGATCAAGGTTATAATGGCCACTGCATTGGCCCCCAGCTTGACTTCATTGTCCTTTCGCTCGATTACATAAGCTGTATCAGGATCAGGGTATTCTATGTAATTATTGATAAGGTGATTTATGGTCTTCTCGATCTTAGGCGGAAGGGTTTCATCTCCGGTGGTTCTATATTGCGCTATGATGCTCCAAATAGTGCTGCTGTGGCGAACGATATTATAATCAGTCAATTCCTTGTCATAAGTAGGGTAGTAACCGTAGATGAATTTTCCGTCATCCTGAACCAGATCAGCCAGAAATTGCGATGAGGTATGGATAAGCTCTTTTACCACCGTCTGATCAACCGCTTCTATCTTGCGCCGCCCAAAATCCATGTCATTGTCGTAGAGCGCAAAGACCTGGTTGCGGTCATCGCAGAAAAAGCCACGGCTGGTAAATAGGATCAACTGATCGGGAACTTCCTGAATCTTTGCCCCCCGCCGGTATTCTTCCAGGTAATCGTTAAGGTTGCCTAAATCCAGCTTGTTATCATCGTAGTCTATGATCTTGTTCCCGTTTATTTCCGCTTCCAACAGGGCTAAGCCGAATTGATCATCAAACGCTATGCCCTGCCTGAAAAAATTATCGTATAAATTCTTAGTCTGCTTGCCCAGATCCTTGCTTTTGATCCTTGCTGTCCTGGTCACAATATCGGCTTTGACCCATGTGGGTTCGTAGTTGTTTGCTATGACGAACTTGCCCATGTCTTCAGAAGCCTTGTTCCAGGCCTCCTCCAGGTTCTGGCCGGTGGCGCTCTTCACTATTGCCCTGTCGCGGGTATCACATATTGAGAAGAAGACTACAAACCGATCCTGGTTTTGCTGGCTCCAAGAGCCAATATTTGCAACCAGGTCATTATCTGCCAGGACCGCAGAGCGCAACAGCTTGGACTTCTGGTCGAATTGCCGGCTCAGCTCATAAGTATGCCACCATTCCCGCCCAACCAAAAATGCCGCTATAACCATAATAATTACGGCGGCAGCAATATACGAGTACTTTTTGCGTCTATAGGAGGTTACGGCCCGCTGTCTCCTGGCCTCATCTTTTTCGCTCATTAGCGCTTCCTTTTTCTTTCCCTTTTCCCCTGATATTGGGATAGATAGTCAGAATTACAATAGTTTCTCCATGATCTCTTCAGGTATCGAAAAGTTGGCATAAACATGCTGAACATCATCGTGGTCCTCCAGGACATCGATAAGTTTGAGAATTTTGGCTGCCACTGCCTCGTCCTTGATCTCCACCGTGTTGCCAGGCAGCATCACAATCTCCGCACCATCCGGATCGGCAGCCGCCTCCAGGTTCTCCTTGACCGCCATGAAATTTTCCGGTGTGGTGACAACTTCGATGATATCATCATCTTCTCTGACATCGTCAGCTCCGGCTTCAATCGCCTGCAGCATGAACTCATCCACATCCATCGGCAATTTATCACGGTTTATGGTCAGCAAACCTTTGCGTTCGAACAAATAGGACACACATCCGGTCTCCCCCAGATTCCCTCCATTTTTGGCGAACAGATGCCTTATATCCGATGCAGTACGGTTGCGGTTATCTGTGGCTATAGCCAGCATAACCGCCACACCCCCTGGAGCGTAGCCCTCATATACCAGTTCCTCTATAGCATCACTTTCGACTTCACCGGTCCCTCGTTTAATCGCCCGCGCGATGTTCTCGTTGGGCATGTTTATGGCTTTGGCATTTTGAATGGCCAGCTTGAGTTTGGAGTTGGCCTCTGGATCTCCTCCGCCAGCTCGGGCGGCAATTATAATCTCCTTGGCTAATTTGGTATACTCTTTCCCTTTTTTCTCATCAGTGCGAGCTTTTTTATGTTTGATGGTCGACCATTTGGAATGTCCGGACATTTATGTGCCTCCTTCGGTTCATGTTTACCATATGCCGGGGATCATTTTTTTGCTTCTTTGCATATACTCTTGATAAGCTGCTCCAAAATGCTTGAGCATCAGTTCTTCCTCTACATTGATCCGGTAGTTTAAAGCTGGCAAGGTCGTAGTTACGATCAGGAGCAGCGCTCCCCAGGAATTGAAAACCAGGGGTATAGCAATAAAGCTTAACATTGAACCCAGATACAAAGGATGGCGGATAGTCCGATAAGCCCCTTCAGCAATCAGGCGGTGATTCTCATAGATCGCTACCCGGGGATTGAACCATTTGCCAATCGACTTGAATCCCCACCAGCGCACCGCGCAGGACAGAATGAAGAGGACAAAGCCGATATATATTACAGCTGGTTCCAGGGATTTGATCCGGGTCCATTGCAGCCCTACGAAGTCAATTGTAGCAAAAAACAAGGCCACCATGAAGGCCAATTGAATATATAGGTATGATTTGCGGTCGTCATCCTCCAGAACATATTCGTCCGGATCCTGATAGATCAAGCCTTCAGCAACTGTGGTCCATAACAAGTAAACCATGAAAAAGGACACGACCACCGCGATATCAAATCCAGGCAAAACTTTGCTGCCTTGGTATCCCGCGTAGGCAAAAATGCCCAAGGCCACTATAATACGCACCAATACCCCGCGTTGTCTGGAGTTCATTGCCAGTCCTCCTCTAATGCCAGATAGGCCACATTTCTTCAAGACAGGGCACCAGTCCCTGTGCCATAAATATAAATATTCCACAGGATCTGGTTGATTCCTGCTCTCTGGAAGGACTAGGGACCGCATAGTGCGGTCATATAGCCAATATTTCGATACTCCCCCAAGCTGCCAGCTTGTCGCCTTTGATAGCCAATATGCCGTTTATGCCGGGGATATGCTGCACATAATCAACTGCTAGCATCAAGTCTTGTTCGCTCTGGACAAGGTTGGCAGCACCAGTAGCTGCAGCATCAGCCAATGCGGCATCCGAGGCTTTGATTACTACCGCATCGGCTTTGCCCAGACTCACACTAGGACCGACTGTACCTGAAGAAGTACATATACCAAGGGGACATTCAGCTGCTGCCACCTGCAGGGCGATTTTGTGGCTGAAGTGCGAGTTCCCCGCATATACTGCTATCAAGCGGTCGATGGAGGACTTCATGTAGATATCGCCCCCGTTTTCCACTATCACATCCTGGACCTTGTTCTCTATCCCCCGGCCGACTTCCTGAGCTATGGCACCAGCCACTGCTGCCATAGGGCCCACCCCGGTCTGGTAGGCTGCCCTCGACATAGCCAGAGCCAGGGGTGGTGCTCCTGGCAACAGAGGCAGCGGCACAAACGAGCTCCTGAATTCCGGGTGCAGCCTGATGTATGATTCCAGGGCGCCCCTTAAGCGCAGCACTTCCCTTTCACACCAAACAAGCAGGCTATCAGTGTAGCTTGATTTATCTACACCGATAGCCAGATCAGTCTCCTTCAATTGCACCCGGAAATAATGCAGGTCATGGCCGCCATGTAATGCCCTGTAGTTCCTGTCCACATTGTACCGCTCCTGCTCGCTGTTCATAAGGGATTCTATACAGCCTCCTTGATCTCGAAATGCAATTTGATGGCCCGGGTTGGGCAACAATCCAGGCACATTCCGCAGACCACACATTTCTTGTTATTGAAAGAGACTTCCATCGTCTTGCGATCAATATGAAGAGCCTCTGTGGGGCAGAAGGACGCACATGCCCCACACTGTATACACACTTCGGGCTGCCATACCACGGTTTGGCTTAAGGGTTCAACCTTGACTCCCACACTCTTGAGGAAAGCTACCCCATCACGATAGCTCTTTTTGTCACCTTCCAACTCCAGGACCAGGAAACCTTCCTTCTGTGGATTGATGTCTGCTTTGATGATGTTGATTATCAGATTGTAATCCCTTACCAGGCGGTAGACTATGGGTTGTTCCGACTGAGCTGCCGAAAAATAGCATACCAGTTTGTTTTTCATGTTATTCCCTCCAGTTTCCGCCTGCAGCGGTAGATTTTTCGCGGGTCACCTGGGGCAAAGATTTGAACTGGATGTCGGCATCGGCTGAAGGGATGCCGGCCACAGGCTGGGTCAACTGGAACTGGCCGCGCTGTATCCAACCCTTGAGGATCTCGGCTATCATCCGGGCCCGGGGGTAGCTGGATTGAGGTGTAGTCACCACTTCCTTGCCCTGGAAAACAATTTTTCCGCTCTTCAGCTGTTTGTAATTGACCCTGCCCAAATCCATCGGTTTGGAGTAAGGATAACCCTCATTGTAATCCACGATCGGGCAATAAATGTCTTCATCCTTGACCGCCGTATAGACGAGCATCTCTTCATCCAGGATAGGGATAGGTATGCCTACACCCACTGCCAGTGTGGAACCGTAACCGATAAAGCTCAATCCGACCAGCCAGTTGGGATCCATCTGTTTGAGGTCACCAATCAATGATAAAGTCCCTGCCCCTGACAATGGGACTCCGTTTGCCCCCCGTTCGACATTGGGGTGATGTTGGGTGCCATTCCAAGCCACATAACCAACCCCCCCTCCCAGGAAAATCCGGGTACCAATACCTATGGTACGGTAGTATGGATCGTTCAGCAGCGGGCTCAGTTGCCCGGCGCTGGAGTAGCTGGCATTCCCCACTTTGGGTTTTAGTATGCCCATATAGGTATATAGAGTCCTCTCACCCAGATTGATGGCGCAATTATAATTCTGATAGGCGTTGCGCGGATTGAACAGGAAAGCGTCATTGACATCGTCCAGGGTGATGATTGTCTCAACTTTCTTATTGGGATAGCAGTCAGTTCCATAGGCGAGTGCTTCCAGCCTTATTTCCCGCCTGGCCACCAGGTCATGAATCACGTGGCCTCCTCCGTAAGTGAACCGGCCCGGAAAAACCTTGTTTTCCGGATCGTTCTCCGGGATCTCGGCCGCCCCGATGTATGCATCGACTGCTGCTATGCCTGCATATGCCTCTACTCCGTTCAGCCACACTTTTTTCATCTTGATACGCGGATTGGAGTGTCCGAAATTGATGAAAGCCCCTGATGAACACATGGGTCCAAAGGTGCCTGTAGTCACCACATCTATTTCGCGGGCAGCTTTTTTGATCCCCTTTTCGGCCACAATGCCGATTACTTCTTCGGCGGTGACCACCACCGCTTCCCCGCGCCTTATCTTCTCGTTGATTTCTTCATAGCTTTTCTTGGCTGCCATTTTCTCATCCCCTTACTTTAAAAATAAACTCATGAGCCGCTGGGCAGTTTTCACTGCTGCCCGGGCGTCTGCAGAGTAACCATCCGCCCCAATTCTGTCTGCATATTCCTGGTTAAGTACCGCACCTCCAACCATTATCCTGGCTCGCAAGCCGCGCTGTCTGGCACCTGTAATGACCTCCTGCATGCGCGGCATGGTGGTAGTCATCAAGGCACTCAAACCTATGATGTCGGCGTCTTCTCTTTGAGCCGTGTCCAGTATGGTTTCAGCCGGAACGTCTTTTCCCAGGTCGATTATGCGGAAACCGTAATTCTCCAACATCACGATGACGATATTCTTGCCTATGTCGTGTATATCACCTTCGACCGTAGCGATGACAATAGCCCCGGCATCTTGGCGGGCTTCCCCGGACAGGTGTGGTTTTAGATAGGCAAAGGCTTTTTTCATAGTCTCCGCTGCCATCATCAACTGGGGCAGGAAATACTGTTTCTGCTCGTACAATTCCCCGGCTTGCTCGATCCCAGGTACAAGAGCCTCATTGACCAGTGCCAATGCGCCGATGCCCTCCTGCTGCATTGCCCTGTCGATAAGGGGGATGATGGCATCTGTTTCACCATTCAATACCGCCTCTTTGATCAGCCCCTGGACCCCTGACCCGGGCAGACCAGCAGCCGGTTTGGATTCCCCTGCGTCGGATTTGGAAGGTGGTTTTGTATCCAGCCCAAGCAGATCCGGGATATTACATTTTCGGCATACATGGTGCCGCAAACCCGTCTGTGCAGCAGCGCTGCCTGGCTGGTAATCCTTGAAGACGGCTATGAAATCAGCGGAATTGGCATCCCGGTTCATTAGCACCGCAGCTGCCCGGGTCACCTCCATCATCCTGCTATCGAAAGGATTGAGGATCGGAAGATCCAAGCCTGCTGCCCAAGCCATGGCCAAGAAGGTGGAATTTAAAATCTCCCGGGCTGGAAGGCCATGGGAAACATTGCTTACCCCTAAAACGGTGGCCAGACCCAACTCCTGTTTAACCTGGCGGACTGCCGCCAAGGTCTCCATTACCTGGGCTTGTTCTGCGCTGGCAGTTTTAACCAGGCAATCGATAAATATATCCTCATCACGCAATCCGTATTCCAGTGCCCGCGAGTATATCTTGCGGGCTATTTGCACCCGGTCATCAGCTGCAGAAGGTATACCCTTCTCATCCAGGCACAAACCCAACACTGCCGCCCCGTATTTTTTGGCTAGGGGCAGGATCCTTTCCAGGTTTTTTTCCTCGCCGGTTGTTGAATTGATCAGCGGGCGGCCTACAAAATTTTTCAAGGCTTCCTCAACCGCCTCGGGATTAGTGGAATCTATGGCGATAGGCATGTCCAAGGACGCCTGTATAACCATTACCGCTTGTTTCATGGTTTGAGGTTCATCAATTCCAGGCACGCCCATGTTTACGTCCAGTATCGGTGCCAGAGAGGCCTGTTTTTTGGCTTCATCGACCACCACTTGCATTTTGCCTTCCTTAATGTCCTGGGAGAGTTTTTTGCGAGCCGTGGGATTTATTCTTTCCCCGATTATAGACAGGGGGTAGCTCTGGCCAATAAAAACATGCCGGCTGCGGGAAGCAAAAGCCCAGTATCTTTGGGCATCCCGGCGCTCCGGTGCCAGCCCTTTCAAAACCCTGGCTATAGCCTGGATATGCTGGGGGGTTGTCCCACAACAGCCCCCGATTATATTAGCCCCAGCCGAGCGCAACCTGAGAGCATATTCAGCCATTTCTTCCGGAGTGTCGGGAAAAACGGTCTGGTTATCTACCAGTCTGGGCAGTCCTGCGTTGGGTTCCACGGAGAGGTAACTCCGGCTATATTTGCTCATGGACTGAATGACCGGCAGCAGTTCCCTGGCCCCACCTGAACAGTTGGCTCCTATAGCCAAAGGCTGAAGAGCATCCAGGACAATCAAGGCGGTGAC
>CAZYGL010000015.1:0-11124 GCA_964647335.1 uncultured Syntrophomonas sp.
AGCCACCGGGATAAGCCAACCGAAATAGGGTTTGACCCAATCCTGCCAGAAGATAGTATTGCCCTCCACCTTGGGTTCGAGTGGCAGGCCGAATTTATCAGGCGTATCGGTAATGATATACAGCTTGTTGGTACCGGTTCCCAGTTCGTTCTCACCATAGATGGTGGCCCGTGGGAAACCATTGGCCTGCAGGTACTTGACCCGGTCGCGGGCCTGGGCAAGGAGTTCGTCGCGATATCCATGGACCAGGGCGCCGGTAGGGCAGGTGCGGGCACAAGCTGGTTTGAGCCCCTCATCGACACGCTCGATGCACAGGGTGCATTTGGTGATGACATCGTGGTGTTTGTTGTATTTGGGTATGCCAAAGGGACACGCGGTGGTGCAATACTGGCAGCCGATACATTTGGCTGGATCCTGTACGGTTGCGCCCCATTCGTTCTTGGTGTAGGCCCCGCGGGGACATACTGCCAAACACTGGGGTTCAATACAGTGCATGCATTGCCATTTCAGGAATCTGAACTGCAGGCCTTGAGCCGCATCTACGAATTCGTTATAGCGCAGAATGGTGTAAGTGTTGGCATTGGTGTCCTCCTGGACCCCATAATTGCCCCGGAACCTTTCTTCCCGCAGACCCGAAACAAAGGAGCTGGGTGGGATATCCGATTTGCCCGGCAGCATATTGTTGTCCTTGCAAGCCACTATACAACCGCGGCAGGCCGAACATTTGCTGGTATCATATAAATTGGTTTTATATCTTGCCATACTTAAGCCCTCCTTATATCGCAAAGCCAGGCTTTGTATTCGGGTATAACTACGTTGGGACAGCCGATAAGGGGAGTCAGTCGGTTGGCTGGGTCGCCGGTGGCAAAGCCTCTGAAGCCATACTGCCAGGACAATCCTATCTCGTGAACATTTTCACCGTTGACTACAAATGGTTTCCAACGTTTGGTGACACAGGCATACGCTGCCACATCCCCCCTGGGGGTGGAGATGATGACCTTATCGCCGTTGCTGATACCCTTTTCCATGGCCAGTTCTTCACTTAACTCCACAAACATGTTGGGCATCAATTCCGCCAGCCAGGGCAGGTTGCGGGTCAGGGCCCCGGTCTGCCAGTGCTCGACCACCCTGAAACTGGTGCCTATTATCGGGTATTTGTCAGCTTTACCCTGCTTACCAGGCTCGATCACCTTGGTAGCAGGATTCAAGGCCTGTTTGTTGATGATTGGCTTTATCGGGCTCTCCCATGGTTCATAGTGCTCGGGGAATGGACCGTCCTTCATTGCACCTTTGGCGGAGGCGAACAAAATGCCCTTGCCTTCGGGGAGCATGATGAACGGGTCCTTGAATGCGGCACTGCTCGGACCATTGGTCTTGATGAAATCGGGAACGTCAAATCCGGTCCAGGTTCCAAGAACCTCGGGTTTGGCAGGGTCGGGAGCTTTGTTGGCATCCCACCAGACCAGGCGGCGCGATTCATCGCCCGGCCAAGCGCTTACGCCGTCCGGCTGCACCGAGGCGCGGTTGTAAACGATTCTCCGGTTCATCGGCCAGGCCCAGGCCCAGCTTGGGAAAAGGCCCAAACCGCTGGGGTCATCCTGCTTGCGCAGTTTAGCCTTGTATACCATTTTGCCGTCCTGCCAGGTGGTTGCACCGCAGTAAATCCAGCATCCACATGCAGTGCTGCCGTCATCAGCCAATTTGGCAAAACCTTCCACCGGCTTGCCATCGGCAATATTGAAGCCGCACAGTTCATTGGCAACTTTCAGTACATCTGGTTCTTCTGCGCCGGCTGGCCCTTCATAGTCCCAGGTAAGTTTGGTAATGGGTTCATCTTCGGGGCGGTTACTATTGGCATAGAGCTTCTTGACCTTCTTAGCCAACTCGTTGTAGATCCATAAGTCTGGCTTGGATTCTCCAGCCGGATCGGCGCCCTTCCAGCGGTATTGTACCCACCGACTGGTAGAGGCAGCGGTTCCCTCTTTCTCGTACACAGCACAGGCTGGCAGGAAGAAGACCTCAGTCTGTATGTCTTTGGGGGTCAGTTTGGGAACCTTGTCACCTTCCACGGGTCTCTCCCAGGCGTCAAGGGCCCAAAAGTCGGCAGTTTCATGCTGCCACAGGTCGATCATCACCATCCATTTTAATTTGGTCAGCGCCTGCTGTTCCTTGTTGGCATCAGGTCCGCCGACCACCGGATTGGAACCATTCACAAACAGACCTTCGATCTCGCCTTTGTACATAGCTTCGAACAGATACATATGGGAGTAGTCTTTGCCCGCGACCCGTTTGGGCAGATAGTGGTAGCCAAAATCGTTGTCTTCATTGGCGGCTTGGCCATACCACGCCTTGAGCATGCTCACCACCCACTTGGAGGAGTGCAAACGCCAGCCAGAATAAGGGATGCCTGACTGCACTGCAGCCCGGAAATCTTCCATGGTACCAGCTTGCAGCTTGGCTGCACCCGGAGTTACCGCCTTAAGATAGGAGACCAGGTTCTTGTTGGCAGCATTGGCTTGAGGCGAAGCTATATAACCCGGAATATAATGGTAAAGCAGGGCCATATCGGTGGCGCCCTGAACGTTGTTTTCGCCGCGCAGGGCATTGATACCGCCGCCCGGACGGCCGATGTTGCCTAGGAGCAGCTGCACCATGGCAAAGGCACGAATATTCTGGCTGCCTACACTATGCTGGGTTATGCCCATGGCATACATTATGCTGCCGCACTTATCCGGTGCTCCGGTGGAGCAGAACAGTTTCAGCACCTGCAGGTACTTATCCTTGGGGGTGCCGATGATGTTGCAGACTGTATCGATGTCATAGCGCTCGTAATGTTTTTTCATGAGTTGGAAAACACAGTGGGGATCCTGCAGGGTCTCATCTCTCAAGATCTTGCCCTCGGCATCATATTGGTAGTCCCAGGAAGCAGTGGCATAGGTACGCTTGGACTCATCATAACCGCTGAACAGCCCGTCTTTGAAGGTAAATTCATCTTTAATGAGGCTGGCCGCATTGGTGTAGTTGACCACGTAATCCTTGTGGTAAAGCCCGTTGTCGAGGATATACTTGATCATCCCCCCTAAAAACGCAATATCAGTGCCGGAACGCAGAGGACAATAGAGGTCGGAGACTGATGAAGTCCGGGTGAAGCGGGGATCAACATGGATAATCTTGGTGTTGCGGTTGTAGCGCGCTTCTCCCAACCACTTCATGCCGATGGGATGATTTTCGGCCATGTTGCTGCCCATAATCAGAGCTACATCGGTGTTCTTCAGATCGACCATGGAATTGGTCATAACACCGCGCCCGAAAGAAGGTGCCAGGCCTCCCACCGATGAGGAGTGGCACAGACGTGCCTGGGTCTCCAGATAGACAACTCCTAAAGAGCGCATCAATTTGGAGAGCAGATAGCATTCCTCATTGTCAAGGGCCGATCCACCGATAGAAGCAATTTTTTCGGTACGATTAACAATCATCTCGGTGCCGTCAGCGGCTTTCTCTTTCCCGACAAAACTATTATCCCGGGTTTCCTTGATCCGTTCGGCAATCCGGTCCAGTATCCAATCCCAATCCTTCTCAACCCATTTATCGCTGCCCGGAGCGCGGTACATCGGTTTTTGGACTCGCTTGGGATTTATCTTCTGTTCTCCAGTCTCGGGATCATATATTTCCCGCAGATTGAACATAGAAGAACCTTTGGCGCAGGCACAGCCCCGATTGATAGGATTATCGGGGTCCCCTTCCACACTGAGGAGTTTAACAAATTTGCCGGCTGCATCCCGCTCAGAATAAACTAAAAGGCCGCAGCCTGAACCACAGTAGGGGCAAACCGTGGGAATCCCCTTGACATTTTTGATCCTCAACTGTTTTACAGCCGTAGCGGTGGCTTGCAGGTCGAAGCCCAGACCTGATGCCATAGCTGTAGAAGCCAGGGCCATCCCCCCGCCTTTGAAAAATTGGCGGCGAGTTAATTTACTATCCATTCTTCATCCTCCCATTCTGATGTGCTGTTTTTTAGACATGTGCGCGCAAAAACATGCTGCTGGGCAAGCTTGAGATGGGGTGAATATCAGTTATGCAATGTAACCAGGGACGGATGAGCGGTAGCGATGCTCAGACAGGCGATTTTCACGACGGAGGCTGCATAGAGGCAGTTGAATCAAGCCAAATTGAACCGGTGAAAAAAGGCTGTCCAGAAATTAACGCTCTGAATCTGCCCTGTTTTATTGATAACCCAGTGAACTACTGGTCTGAAACTAGCAGCTCAGACAATATTTTTCACCATGAGCTTCACCTGTAAGCTTGACAGCACTTCTCTCACCTCCATTTGCGATTTATTTGCGATAGCCATTTATACGGCGGTAGCTATTCGTTCAAGACTAGACTAGCTGAGATTACCTTGACGCATCGTAAAATGGCCTAAGTGTAGATTCAGTTTTTAATTCGACACACATTATAATATTCCTTCTAATAATTTTTAATATAATAATATTGCATAGCTTTATTCAATATGCTAGTTTATTAGTTGTAGTTAATCGGCCTCCTGCCATAATTTGGCTCAGATGCCCCCGGATAAACGGACCGATGTTCTTGCATATGCTGTGATAAGCGATATGATTAAATTAAAGGCATGCATAAATATTGACATCAATTCTTACCAGGGAATGAGGGGAAATACTGTGTCCGACCATGCTACTCTGGGTGTCTTCCTGGTGCTGACTCTGTTCTTTCCTATCGGAGCAATGGCTGCTGCCTGGATGTTTCGCGCCCGAGGCCGGGCCAGCGGCGAAAAGATGCTGCCTTACGAATGTGGAGTAGATACTAAAGGCCCGACCTGGATCCGCTTCCGGATCAACTTCTTCCTCTATGCCCTGATATTTCTAGCCTTCGATGTGGAGACCATCCTGCTCCTGCCCTGGGCAGTCAAGTTTCAAAGCCTGGGAATATTCGCCTTTATCGAAATGATTATCTTCATTATTATACTGGCCCTGGCGCTTTGGTACGCCTGGAAAGAAGGTGCGCTGGAATGGTATTAGATGTTCAGCGACTGGCCCAGCACAATATTATTGTGACAACTCTCGAAAAGATGTGGAATTGGGGTCGGGCCCGCTCCTTTTGGCCCCTTGCCTATGGCTGCAATTGCTGTCCCATCGAGATGATGTCCTCAGGCGGAGCCCGCTTCGACATAGCCCGTTTTGGCTACGAAGTCTTCCGGGCCTCGCCTCGCCAGGCTGACCTTTTGGTAGTAGCCGGTCCAATAACTCTCAAAATGGCGCCAGTGGTCAAAAGAGTTTATGAACAGATGCCCGAACCCAAATGGGTATTGGCCATGGGAAACTGCGCCACCAGTGGCGGTCCTTTCCGGGACGGGTACAGTGTCTACCCTGGGGCTGATGCGATTTTCAAAGTTGATGTTTATGTCCCTGGCTGCCCGCCCCGACCGGAAGCACTCTTTCATGGCCTGCTGGAACTCAAGAAAAAAGTGGAGCAGGGGAACTATTGATATGGCAGGTGATATCGATATGGAAAAACTGGATCATGAGCCGGAGACATTTTGGACCCGATTGGCTGAAGATGCCGGCATTGATTTTACAGCCGTAAGGGATCCTTTCTTTACATATCTGATGGTGAGTCCGGCAGCACTCCATGCTCTCATGCGGCTCCTCAAGCAGCGCCTGGGGATGAATTACCTGGCTGATATTACCGCTGTCGATCATGGCAGCGAATTCGAAGTGGTCTACCATCTGTATGCCATACCGCACAATAGCCGCCGTCTGGCCATCAAGACCCGGATAGCCCGGGAGGGCGCGACTCTGGAATCGGTCTTTCCTTTATACCCTACTGCCGACTGGCAGGAACGGGAAATTTATGACCTTATGGGCATAAGTTTCAGCAACCATCCCAATTTGGCCAGGATCCTCCTGCCGGATGATTTCATCGGCCATCCCCTGCGCAAGGACTACCGGAAGGAGGGGGGATAGCCTGTGCTCCAAACTGATGAATACACAATTAACATAGGTCCCCAACACCCCAGCACCCACGGCGGTCTGCACGCCGAAGCGCTGATGGACGGGGAAATCGTCAAAGACGTGGCAGTCCACCTGGGTTATGTTCACCGCTCAGTGGAAAAAATCGCGGAGAGCCGCACCTATACCCAGTTTATACCGTATGCCGCCCGGCTGGATTACCTGGCCTCCAATCTGCCCTGCCTGGGTTACGTTCAGGCTGTGGAAAAGCTCCTGGGGGTTGAGGTGCCGGAGAGAGCTGAATATATAAGGGTAATCTTGGGAGAACTGTCGCGCATCGCCTCCCATATGCTGTTTGTGGGCAGCCTGGCCATCGACCTGGGAGCCACCACTGGCCTGGTCTATTGCCTGCGCGACAGGGAACGCATCATGAATCTTTTTGAGATGACCAGCGGCCAGCGCTTGATTGCCGCTTATATGCGCATCGGCGGGGTCAGTGCTGACCTGCCGGAAGGCTTTATCACGACAGTAAATGGATTCATCGCCGACCTGCCCAAAATACTCAAAGAATACGACGGTCTCATCACCGGCAATGAGATCCTGCAGGCCCGCTGCCGGGGTATAGGCATCCTTAAACCGGAACTGGCCGTGGCTTACGGGGTGACCGGACCTAACCTGCGGGCCAGCGGGGTGCCTTATGACCTGCGCAAGGCTGATCCGTACGGAATATACAGCCGCTTCGATTTCGACCTGCCCCTGGGCAGCAGGGGTGACTGCCTCGACCGCCTGACCGTCCGCCTGGAGGAGATCGAACAGAGCGGCAGGATTATTGCCCAGGCTGTCAAGGATATCCCGGATGGTGAAATAATGGGCAAGGTGCCCAAAGTTATAAAGCCCGCACAAGGCCGGGAAGTCTACCACCGGATCGAATCCGCCAAAGGAGAACTGGGTTTTTACCTGTTGAGTGACGGCAGCGAGAAGCCTGCTCGCCTGCATGTCAGAGCCCCCTCCTTTGTCAACTTGATGGTACTGCCTCATATCTCCCGGGGCGGGAAATTGCAGGATATAATCGCGAATATCGCTACATTGGACCCGGTCCTGGGAGAAGCCGACCGTTAAATGGTCTCTAACCCTTAGAGAGGAGTCAGGTGAGCATGGAGCACTTGATACTGGACATCGCCCATATACTGGTGTCCTGGCTGACCGGCTGGGGTATGGCTCCGGTGTGGGCTGACCTGATCCTGCTCCTGCTGCAGTGGGGGACTGTTCTGGCCATTGTGACCTTGAATGTCCTGATTCTTATCTGGCTGGAACGTAAAGTATCCGGCTTCATCCAGGAGCGTTTGGGCCCCAACCGACTGGGTCCTTTTGGGGTGTTCCAGACCATAGCCGATACCCTGAAGCTGCTCACCAAAGAAGACATCATCCCCACCCGAACAGATAAATGGATATTCAAGACTGCCCCTATGTTTTTCATAATCGTAGCGGTCATGCTCTATGCAGTTATCCCCATGGGGCAGGATATGGCCATAGTCGACCTCAGCGCTGGCCTGCTGTTTTTCATATCGGTGGGTGCACTCTCAACCATATGCATACTGATGGCCGGTTGGGGTTCCAACAACAAATGGTCACTGCTGGGGGCCATGCGTTCTGTGGCCCAAATGATCAGTTATGAGATTCCCCTGGCCTTTTCACTGCTGGGGGTGGTGATGATCACCGGCACGCTGAATCTGGGCGAAATTGTCAAAGCCCAGGATAAGATCTGGTTCTTTATCCTTCAGCCCCTGGCTTTCCTGACTTATTTCATTGCCGCCACCGCTGAACTGAACCGGGGTCCTTTCGATATGCCGGAGGCCGAGCAGGAGCTGACGGCGGGAGCCTACACGGAATACACCGGGATGCGCTGGGCCCTTTTCTTCCTGGCCGAATATACCAACCTGGTAGCGGTTTCGGCATTGATGGCGACAGTCTTTTTCGGAGGCTGGCAGGGACCGCTGTTGCCCTCCTGGATATGGATTATAATTAAAACTTATTTGATAATGCTGGTCTTTATGTGGCTGAAGTGGACCTTTCCCCGGATCCGCATGGACCACCTCATGTCTTTTAGCTGGAAGGTTCTTATTCCCGTCAGCCTCATCAATATCATCATTACTGGGATAGGCATCAAATTAGTCCAGGGAATGGGGTGGTGAACGGATGTTTTGTAAAGGATTGGTTAAAGGACTGGAGATAACCCTCAAGCATTCCTTGGCGATGGACATCACCATCCAGTATCCGGAGGAGAAGCCTTTCCTGGAGGATCGTTACCGGGGCAGCCTGGTTTACCAGTATGAAAAATGCATTGCCTGCGGTCTCTGCATTAAAGCCTGCCCTAACCGGGTGTTGACCCTGGAAACCTTTGTCCCTGAAGGCAGCAAGAAAAAACAGGTCTCCCGGTATACCATTGACCGCCAGTACTGCCTGTTCTGCAACCTGTGCGTGGAGATATGCCCCACCGCCACCCTTTATTTCAGTCACAATTTCGAGTTGACCCAGTTCCGTCGGGAAGACATCAAAGTCGTTTATCTGCCGCCGAAGCCTGCGCCAATCGTCCCAGCCAGGATTCCTGGAACGGAGGCTGCGCCGGAAGCGGCAGCCGCTGAACCTGCACCTGCGCCGGACCAGCAGGATAAACAGCCAGTCCCGCCTCCTGCCACAGCCGAAGACACCAAACGGGAGCGGCAGGTAGAAGCCATGCAGGCAGCTCTGACAAAAAATCCGCAGAAAACCTTGTCCAAACTGGTCCAGGAGGAGGAAGCCATAAGTTTCCTGGCCGCGATGCTGGACAAAGACAAAAAGTTGTCTGCCAAACTGGCGGAATTGATGATCGCTGACCGGGATAAAGCTCAAAAATTCGCGGCCGGGCTGATTGCTAAAGGTCGTAAAGCCTCTGCCGGAGAGGAGGTCAAGACAGATGAGCCTAGCTGATGCAGTGTTTTTCCTGATCGCGGCTTTGACCCTGGCCGCCGCTGCCGGGGTAGTTTTGAGCTCTAACATAGTTCACAGTGCCCTATTCCTGATCCTGACTTTCCTGGGGGTAGCGGGCATCTATTTTACCCTGGACGCGACATTCCTGGCTCTGGTGCAGATCCTGGTCTATGCCGGCGCGGTGGCGGTCTTGATTATATTTGCCATCATGCTGGTCATGAGTGCACCGGCCCACCAGAGTAACCGATTCCAACCCAACCGGGTGACTCTATTCTGGGGAACCTTGCTGGCTGGCCTGCTAACCGCCACCCTCGTCTATATTGTCTTGAACACACAGCCGGTCCTGGCTCCGGTTGGCCCACCAGGTGCTGACATGATAGGTATCCTGGCCAATCTGATGCTGGGCCGTTATGTGGTGGCTTTCGAGGCTGCAGCCGTCCTGTTGCTCCTGGCGGTGGTAGGGGCTATCATCCTGGCGAGAGGAGTTGAGGAGAAGTGAGCGGACTGAACCAGTACCTTTGCCTGGCCGCCCTTCTGTTCGGCATCGGGGTATTCGGTGTTTTCGCCAAACGCAATGCGATAGCTATCCTCATGTCCATCGAGCTGATGCTCAATGCGGTCAATATCAATTTCGTGGCTATAAACCGGTTTCTATCTCCCGGTGAGGGCGTGGGCCAGATGTTCGCCGTATTCATCTTAGTGGTAGCGGCAGCCGAGATAGCGGTAGGGTTAGCCCTGGTCATATCTATTTTCAGGCAGAGAAAATCAGTCAACCTGGACGATTTCAACCTGCTCAAATGGTAAGGGGGGACGAGTGGTGATGGACAATATTGTGGTCATGGCCTGGCTGGTCCCGCTCCTGCCCTTCCTGGCTTTTACCGCCATTGGTTTGGGTGTGAACCGCAACCCCAGGCAATCAGCCTGGTTGTCTATACTGGCCGCCGGTGCTTCCTTAGGACTGTCGGTGCTGATAGGCCTGGCAGTCTTCAGTGCTCCTCCCGGCCAGGTTTGGGAAGGTGGCGTGCGCTGGCTTGATATGCCGGGGCTGCAGGTCCCGATGGGGATCATGATCGACTCCCTGAGCGCGGTTATGCTGCTGGTGGTCACCAGTGTCGCCTTATTGGTGCAGGTTTATTCCCTGGGCTATATGGAAGGTGATCCGGGATTTGCCAGTTATTTCGCCTATCATAGCCTGTTTGCGGGATCCATGCTGGGGCTGGTAGTAGCCAGCAATTTCGGGCAGATCTTCGTTTTCTGGGAATTGGTGGGCATGTGTTCCTATCTTTTGATCGGCTTCTGGTTCGAGCGGCCCAGTGCCAGGGATGCAGCCATTAAGGCCTTCGTGACCAATCGCATTGGCGATTTCGGTTTTCTCCTGGGCATACTCTTCCTGGCTATAACCTTCGGAACCCTCGATTTCAGTGAACTTGCAGCCAGGATAACAGTCTACCCGAACCTCCCAGTTCTGGTCCCTGTAGCCATACTTTTATTCTTTGGCCCCATGGGCAAATCAGCCCAGTTCCCCCTGCATGTGTGGCTGCCTGATGCAATGGAAGGCCCTACCCCGGTGAGTGCTCTGATTCATGCAGCTACAATGGTGGCAGCGGGTGTATACCTGCTGGCCCGGGCTTTCTTCATCTTCAGCCAGGTCCCCGCGGCCTTGCTGCTGATCGCCGCAGTAGGCGGTTTGACTGCCCTGCTGGCAGCATCCATTGCCCTGGTGCAGAATGACATCAAACGCATCCTGGCCTATTCGACCCTGAGCCAGCTTGGATACATGGTGATGGCTATGGGAATCGGGGCCCTGACCGCAGGCGTATTCCACCTCATGACTCACGCTTTCTTCAAGAGCCTGTTGTTCCTGGCAGCAGGCAGTGTCATCCATGCTCTCCACCAGGAGCAGGATATCTGGAATATGGGCCAGCTCCACAAGAAAATGCCGGTCACAACCTGGACTTTTGTGGTGGGAGCCCTGGCCCTGGCCGGCATCCCCCCTTTATCAGGCTTCTGGAGCAAGGACGAGATCCTCTTGGGTGCTTACGCTGGAGGTTATTGGGGTCTGTACATGCTGGGCTCGTTGGTGGCCTTTATGACTGCTTTCTACATGTTCAGGCTGATATTCGTGGCTTTCTTCGGCTCTCGTACAGGGGGAGACAATGCCCATGAATCCCCTCAGGTCATGACCTGGCCC
>CAZYGL010000015.1:11224-15288 GCA_964647335.1 uncultured Syntrophomonas sp.
CCGGCTGGAGCGGGCGCACCCTTCGTTACACGGAAGATGGACAGGTACAGACCTACGGCCTATACCTGGTAGCCGGACTGGTCATCATATTGATTACCGCCCTGATTACAGCCGCAAAAGCGGTCTTGGGCTGAGGAGGTGACTTGATTTGCAGGTTTTTCCCATCTTGAGTTGCGTACTATTATGCCCGGTAGCTGGGGCGATCATCATCATGTTCCTGCCCCGCCACATGGATAGACGTATAAAAACCGTGGCGGCCGCAGCCACTTTGCTCAGCCTCATACTGTCGATCCTGGTTGCACTGGGTTACAACCTGTCCCAGGGAGGCATGCAGTTCAGGGAAACTATCCCCTGGGTTAAGGACCTGGGCATCAGCTATGCCCTGGGGGTGGATGGCATAAGCATTCCCCTGCTCCTGCTCACCAACCTGATCGGGTTCAGTTCGGTTTACGCCAGTTGGCAGATCGAAGACCGCGGCAAGGAATTCTTCTCCCTCCTGCTGCTGCTGATTACCGGTGTGATGGGGACATTCCTTGCCACCGACCTGTTTATCTTTTTCCTCTGTTACGAACTGGTAGTCATACCTATTTATCTCTTGATTATTATGTTCGGTTCCTCTAAAAGAGTCAGCAAGGAATATGCCGGCATGAAACTGACCATTTACCTCCTGATCGGCAGCGCTTTTCTGCTTGCTGGCTTCATCGCCCTGTTCGTTGAAGCCCAGTCCCAGCTGGGTTATCCCAGTATGGATCTGGCCACCCTGGCCATGATAGACTTCCCAGTTGATTTCCAGGTATTCATATATGCCCTGATGGCTTTCGGATTCGGCACCCTGTTGTCAATGTTTCCTTTTCATGCCTGGTCCCCGGACGGGTATGCCGGAGCACCTACCGCGGTTTCCATGATCCATGCCGGGGTTCTGAAAAAGATCGGCGGTTATGGCTTGATACGCATCGGCCTTTTTATCCTGCCGGTTGGAGCCCGTTATATAGCTCCGCTCCTGGCCCTGCTGGCCATAGCCAATGTGGTCTATACCGGCATGATCTGCCTCAGCCAGAAAGATCTCAAATACATAGTCGGCTATTCTTCGGTCAGCCATATGGGATATGTCCTGCTCGGCATCGCTTCCTTGAACCTGATCAGCCTAAACGGGGCTGTCATGATGATGTTCGCCCACGGGGTGATGGCCGCCTTGTTCTTCGCCATGATCGGCAACCTTTATCATAAGAGCCATACCCGCAATGTAGGCGATTTCGGGGGACTGGCGCACCAAATGCCAAGGCTGGCCACCGGTTTCATGCTAGCTGGTCTGGCTTCCCTGGGTCTGCCGGGAACAGTCAATTTTATCGGCGAGTTCACTATCTTTGTGGGGGCATTCCGCAGCCACCAGGTACTGGCCATAGTTGCCATATCAGGTATAGTCATAACTGCTGTCTATATACTGCGAACCCTGGGCCACGTCCTATTCGGCCCCCGGAGGGAGGAATGGGATCACCTGCATGACCTGCGCGGGGTGGAGATGATACCCCTGCTGGTTCTGGGCGGGACAATCATTGTTTGCGGCATTCTGCCCTTTACGGTAATGGATCTCATCAACCGGGGCGTAGGCCAATTGCTGGCACAAATCAGCCAGCTGGCTGGGGGAGGGATCTTCTGATGGATTATATGTTGTTGGCTCCTGAAATTTTGACTGCCTTGCTGGGATTGGTAATCCTGGCGGCTGGGCTGGCCTGGCCCCAGACCAGCCGCAGGCTGGTGTCGCACCTGGCTTTTGGGGGGCTTGGCCTGGTGCTCCTTTTGGTCCTGTGGCAATTCAACCGCCAGCAGATATTTTTTGACGGTGTATACCAGATCGACCTCTTCGCCAACTTCTTCCGCATGCTTTTCCTGGTCTCAGCCTTGCTGATCCTGGCAATGGCCGGGCGTTACACTGAATATTTCGGTTCCCGGCGCAATGAATGGTACAGCTTCATGGTTTTCTCCACCCTGGGAATGATGCTAATGGTATCTGCGGGGGACATGCTGACCCTTTATATCGGCTTGGAATTGATGACCATAAGTTTTTATATTCTCTCCGCCTACCTCCTGGGTGATTCTCGTTCTGCCGAGGCTGGCCTGAAATACCTGATAATAGGAGCACTATCCTCCGCGGTTCTGCTTTTCGGCATGAGCCTGGTCTATGCCGCCAGCGGCTCGACAGTATTTGCCGAGATTTACCGGGCTTTGACCGGCGGCTTATCCGCCCAGCTTTTCCTCGTAGCTGGCGGGGTGATGATAATGGCCGGCTTGGGATTCAAGGTCGCTGCTGTGCCTTTCCACATGTGGGCCCCCGATATCTACCAGGGAGCCCCTACTCCGGTAACCGCCTATCTGGCAGTTGCTTCCAAAGCCGCAGCTTTTGCGGCCTTGCTGAGGATTTGGTTGGGGGCCCTGCCTCTGGCTGATTTTGACTGGAACCTGGTGCTGGCAGTGCTTGCAGGTCTAAGCATAGTAGTCGGCAACCTGATCGCCTTGGCCCAGCAAAACGTGAAACGCCTGCTGGCTTATTCCAGCATCGCCCAGGCCGGCTATATTCTGGTGGGATTGACAGCCGCCAACTACTACGGTCTCCAGGGTATGCTGTTCTATGCTTTTATCTATGTATTTGCCAATGTGGGGGCTTTTTCGGTCACCACCCTGGTGGAAACCGAAATCGGTGATGCCATGCTGGAGTCTTTCAATGCCCTGGGCCAACGCGCCCCGGTCCCGGCAGCAGTGATGACCGTATGCCTGCTTTCCCTGGCCGGCATACCGCCCCTGGCAGGTTTCGCCGGCAAATTCTACCTCTTCTCGGGAGCTATACAGGCTGGCTATCTCTGGCTGGCATTCCTCGGTCTGCTGATGAGCATGATTTCAGTATATTATTACCTCTCGGTAGCTAAGGCCATGTATATCGGGACCAGCTCCGAGGACCGGGAAATCATGGTGCCCATGTCGATGCGCATCACCTTGTGGGTGTGCTTGCTCTTTACCCTGTTGGTGGGTGTCTATCCAGCTCCGCTGGCCTCACTGGCCTCTCAGGCGGTCCGGATTTTCCTCTAGACCGATTCGCAGAAAAAGGGGCTGCCCAGATAGTATGCCGTCCACATCACTACGTGTCTACTAAATACTTGTCAAGGGGACGGAGTTACTGACACATTGATAGGGAAAATGTGTCAGTAACTCCGTCCCCTTGACAACACCTTTGGCAATATAGGGGGATTATTCGTCGGTGAAGCCCACCAGGATGTGGGTGGCGTCGCAGAAGGGCTTGTTCTCGGAACGGCCACAGCGGCACAGGGTAACCCGGTTGCGGATTTCATACTCAGTGCCGTCACTGCTCTCGATGGGTATCCCTCCCCGTACCCAAAGGGGACCGCTCACTTTGGCGCCGGGATCCTCGATAACTACTATGGATGGCGCCAGTTCCGGCTCGATAGGCTCTCCAGTGGATTTATCCCACACTACCAAGCGTCCGGAGGGGCAGTTGCCCGCCTCCTCAATAGCTGTGGCCCGGGCCTCAGGATCATCCGAGCGCTTGGTCAGCTTCCAGATCCCTTTGGCCCGTTCGCAGAAGCGGGCTTTAGAGCACAAGCGCATATAGTCGGTAAGCTCCAGGTTCGGTCCTCGTTGACGCTTGGCCCTCTCCATATATTGGTCACGGCTGGCAGTTTCCCGGCTGTCCCAATCGATTTGAGCATGAGTGCCATCGCAGAAAGGCTTGTGCCCGGATTGACCGCAGCGGCACAGATCATATCCCTCCTGTGCCGGATACTGGAGGATTTCCTCCCAGTGCCGGGAAAAGCCTTTTTCATCGGGCACGATCCTCCATTTATTGAGGGGGATATGGCCCGATACCCGGTATGGCCCCTTCGGGATTACTTTTATCCTGCCTTTTTGATCAGTCATCCTATAAAACCTCCCTTTTTACCTTAAGTTTCTCAGGTAAGCTTCCAGGCGGTCCAAACCTTCCCGGATATTTTCCAGGGAGTTGGCATACGACAGCCTTATATAACCCTCACAGTTGGCTCCGAAATCGATGCCGG
>CAZYGL010000016.1:0-5026 GCA_964647335.1 uncultured Syntrophomonas sp.
TAGGCCAGCCGGGAGAGGTCATCGCCCATGAGGGCTATATCTGCGGTTTCCAGGGCGGCATCGGTACCGGCGGTGCCCATAGCTATGCCCACCGTGGCTATGGCCATGGCAGGAGCATCATTGACCCCATCCCCGACCATGGCTACTTTGCCGTACCTGGCCAGGAGTTCGCGTACAGCCCGGACCTTGTCTTCAGGCATCAGCTCGGCGCTGAATTCGTCAACTCCGGTCTGCCCGGCAATGGCGCTGGCAGTAGCAGGATTGTCTCCGGTCAGCATAACCAACTTCCTGATCCCATGCCGGCGCAGGCTTTCCAGTGCCTTCCGGCAGTTTGGCCTCACAACATCCGCCACCGCCAGCACACCCAGCAATTTTCGTTGATCCCCTACCAGGATTATGCTTTTGCCCTGGTTCTGCAGCTCATTCAAACGAGGCTCAAGATCCAGGGGGAGACTGTAGCCAGCAAAGATCCTCATATTGCCGACCAGGTAAAGTTCTCCGTCTATATTGCCCCTGGCTCCCTGGCCGACCAGGGCTTCGAAATCGGTAACGGCAGGGACGTTAAGGCGGCGCTGCCGGGCGGACTGCAGCACCGCTTCTGCCAGAGGGTGTTCGGAACGTGATTCGATGGCTGCAGCTACGGCCAGCAATCGGTCCTCGTTTCCGCTCCAATCGATTATGTTGGTAACTTGGGGCCGGCCCTGGGTCAGGGTGCCGGTCTTGTCGAATGCGATCACCGAAAGGGAGCCAGCCTGTTCCAGGTAGACGCCTCCTTTTATGAGCACCCCCCGCCGCGCAGCTCCGCCTATGGCTGAAACGATCGAGACGGGAGCTGAGATCACCAGAGCGCAGGGACAGGCTACCAGCAGGAGGGCCATGGCCTGGTATATCCAGAGGTGCCAGGGTTGGGCCAAAAACAAGGGCGGAACCAGGGCGATCAGGAGCGCCACGCCTAAGACGATCGGGGTATAGTGACGGGCAAATCTGTCCACCAGTTGTTGGGAAGGCGCCCTTTGGGCCTGGGCCTCCTCCACCAGGTGAATTATGCGCGCGATTTTGTTGTACTGGGCCAGGTGAGCTATCTGGATCTCCAGAGCGCCCCGACCATTGATAGTGCCGGCATAGACTTCATCCCCCGGTGCTTTGATTACCGGAAGTGATTCTCCGGTTATGGCCGCCTGGTCAACGGAGGAATTTCCGGCTGTAACTGTTCCGTCCATGGGAATTCTTTCCCCGGGCCTGACGATCACGGTATCTCCCAACCTGATCATGGCCACCGGCAGCAGCATTTCCAGCCCCATCCTCCTTACCATGGCTTTGTCCGGGCTCAGGTTCATCAGGGAACGGATCGAGTGTCGGGTTTTGTCCATGGCATTAGCCTGCAGGGCATTCCCGAAAGCGAACAGGAATACCACCACTGCGCCTTCCTGCAATTCGCCCAAGGCGACTGCTCCCAGCACTGCAACGGCCATCAGTACATTCATGTCCAGTTCATGGGCTTCCCGCAACATGGCTAAACCGGCCCGGGCTGGCAGGAATCCACCGGCCAGGATGCAAAGCAGATATGCAAGATCGGTGAAAAGCGTCGAAACTCCGGTTAAATGGAGGATTATGGCTGTTCCCAGGATAACTCCGGCCATAATGGCTGAACGGGCATACTGATTTGTCCGCCAGAATTGTCCCGGCTCTGCCGGTGCGGGAGGACCATTCAGGTGGCCGACATATCCCAGGTTGCTGATTACTGATAGAATGTCCTGGAGGGGTCCGGTGTGACTGACCTCCATACTGGAGGCAGCGAAACTGACCGCTACCCTGTCTACCCCGGGGATCAAACCGATTCGTTTTTCCAATTTGGCTGCGCAATCGCCGCAATCCAGGCCTTCCAGCCATATCTTGTCAAGCTTGGCGGGTTGGCTGTTATCCTGCTGCATGATAGGCCTCCTATTCATTGACATGTTCCAACCCCTGGAAAAATAGAGCCCTCACGTGCTCATCTGCCAGGGTATAATACATTATTTTGCCGTCGCGGCGGAACCGGACCAGGTCCTGCATACGCAATATTCTTAGCTGATGGGATACAGCGGATTCAGAAACCCCAGTCACTGCTGCCAGATCGCAGACACACAGTTCGCTGTGCATTAGGGCTACCATCAGTTTGAGGCGGGTGATGTCGCCCAGGGTTTTGAACAGGTCTGCCAGGGAGCGGGCAGTTGAATCAGGCAGCATCTGCTCCCGGGCAGCCTCCACATTCTCGGCATGGATGCAATGGATACCGCATCGATCTATCATGTCATGATCCACGTTGACACCTCCCTGCATATATGAACATTTGTTCAGATAATAATGATATATTTTGCCGGACAGATGGTCAAGATGCTATACAGCGTTCGGTCTCCGGAAGACGTGAAAAGCAAATATTCGGGGTGTCCCGGGCATGATCAGCCCTGCGCGGCGGACATTTTTTCGATTGTTGCCTGAACCTCCAGCCAGTTGTTGACCCGGTAGATATTTTCCATCTGCAGATCGCTGTTATAAGGATAAACGAACATTATGACCGGGATATGTTCGCTTAGTTCCCGGGACAAGTCGTGATGGTCCTCGATCATCACATCGATGCCGTTTTCCTGGCAGGCTGCCAATTTGCTGAAGTGATACATATTTTCGGTTCCGTTCATGACCAGCTTGTCATATTGAATCCCGTTTCGATCCAGCCATTCTATGGTGATCCTGCGGATAGCTTCGTCCCGCTTGTTGCGTGATGTGATGAGGATGATCGTGTGTTGCTGGTGGAGACGGTTGATGACTTCGACCGCGTGTTCTTTGGGGGCAACATATTTGTAGATCTCTTCCAGGTAGTTAGACAGGAAACGTTTGAGCAGATCCTTGTCCCATTGCACTGCCTCTTTCAAGTCGTAATGGTTGGGATCAATTTCATCGCGCAAGTCATTGTCCTGCTGGAATATGCGCAGGTACTCCAGGATCATTTCCCGGGTCTCGGTTATGGTATTGTCTATGTCGATGCCGATTATCACCAGTCGATCTCCTAAAGCTGTGCTTTCCACATTATAGCTCACTCTTCCGCAGCTTTAAACAGAATGGGACAGGGCTTCAAAAAAACCCTGTCCCTCGAGCATGCCAAACAGATTGCTAGCGGAGGATGTTCCCGCCGATAACCATACGCTGGGCTTCTGAACTGCCTTCATAAATTTCGGTGATCTTGGCATCGCGCATCAGCCGCTCTACCTTGACACCTTTGATATAGCCCAGGCCCCCGTGGACCTGCACCGCTTTGATGGTATGCTTCATGGCTGCTTCTGCACAGAACAATTTGGCCATGGATGCTTCCTTGGTAAAGGGTTGCCCCTGGTCTTTCAGCCAGGCGGCATGATAGGTGAGGAACCGGCAAGCGCTGAGTTCAGTGGCCATGTCCACAAGCCACCACTGGATGGCTTGATTTTTCGAAATCGGTTTGCTGAACTGAACTCGTTGTTTCGAATAGGAGATCGATTCGTCCAGGGCAGCCTGGATGATACCTATAGATTGAGCTGCAATACCGATCCGGCCATGATCGAAGCAATTCATGGCGATCTTCATGCCGCTGCCTTCACCCCCTAGCATATTGGCTTTGGGTACCCGGCAATCCTTGAAGATTATATCCGAGGTCTGCGAGGCCCTGATTCCCATCTTCATCATATGGGCGCCAACCTTTAGGCCCGGGGTGTCTCTTGGGACGATAAAGCAGGTCAGCCCTTTGGGCCCAGCCGATTTGTCTGTCCAGGCGAAGGTCACATAGGTGTCAGCCACCGGACCATTGGAACAGAAGGTTTTGGTGCCGTTCAGCACGTATTCTTCTCCGTCCAGTTCTGCAGTGGAAACGGCTGCTCCGACGTCAGTGCCGGCGCCAGGCTCAGTAAGGGCAAAAGCTCCGATTTTTTCACCCTTGGCCAGGGGAGTGAGGAATGTCTTTTTTTGATCATCAGTGCCGAAATTGAAGATAGGCATTAAAGCCAGACTGGTATGTACCGACATGGTGAACCCGGTGGCTGCGCAGGAACGAGAGAGTTCTTCAACCGCCAGGGCATAGGTCAGATAGTCAGTACCCTGGCCGCCATATTCGGTGGGAAAAGGCATCCCCATCCAGCCGCCTTCGGCCAGCTTCGCGATGATTTCCTGGGGGTAGCGGGCGGTTTCATCCAGTTCAACAGCGACAGGTTCAACATACTTGAGAGCAAATTCCCTCATGTTGCTTTTGACCAGTTCTTGTTCTTCGCTCAGTCGAAAATCCATCCAAATACCTCCTTATTTCTGCCAAATTCCTGGTGTTATCGCAGCGGTATGCGCCATTCCCGGTTGCGCTCCCAGCCCAGAGAATATCGGCTTTAACCTGGCCTGCCACACCATTTCGCGATTTGCAGGCAGCCCATGACATCCTCTAAGGAAACTATATTTGGTATGCTAACTATTTGTCAACCAATTATTGCCCGGCTGGTCAGGCAGCTAGGGCAGAAGTCAAGTCGGTCGGAAAGGCAGGCGGTGAATGCAAAAAAAAAAAGGACCCAGTTTTCACTGAATCCTTTCATTGCTCATGCTAATCTTTAACGATTGCGTTTGGCCTGGAAACAATCCCGGCAATAAACCGGTCTTTCACCAGTGGGCTCAAACGGAACCAGAGCTTCCTGGCCACATCCGGCGCAAACGGTTTTAAACATCTGGCGCTCTTCCCTGTAGCCGGAATTGCCAAATCCACTGCGCTGTTGTTTGCGAGCTCTGCGGCAATCCAAACAACGGCCGGGTTCGTTCTCGAAGCCTTTTTCCGCATAGAATTCTTGTTCCGATACCGAAAACAGGAATTCATTGCCACAATCTTTGCATACGATATACTTGTCCTGTAACATTGATCCATCTCCCTTCTGAAGTACTCTTGGACTGGTTCCCCCACAAAGGAGACTCCCCGAAAGAACAAGGCAACACCTATTCTATAGTAAATATTGGCTATTGTCAAACAATAATGACAGATGGAAGCGAT
>CAZYGL010000016.1:5126-11248 GCA_964647335.1 uncultured Syntrophomonas sp.
TCCAATGCAGGCGGCCTGGGCAACATCACAGCCGGAAATTATGATAGCGGGGAAGAACTGCGCCAGGCCATAGTCACGACCCGGGAGCTGACCGATAAGCCATTTGGTGTGAACATAACCCTGTTACCTTCTTTGCGCATCACCCCGGCCACATATGACGATTATTTTCGGGTCTGCTGCGAGGAGAAAGTCGCCGCCATTGAAGTTTCAGGAGCCCCCGCGACCAGTTACCTGGATATGGTCCATGCAGCTGGGATTAAGATATTTCACAAGGTGGGAGCAGTAAGGCATGCCCTGAAGGTAGAGAAGCTAGGCTACGATGGGATATTTGCCGCTGGCTGGGAGGAAGGCGGCCACCCCCTGGATGATAACGTGACCACTATGGTCCTGACCCCGCGGATCGCCGAATCGGTCAAGATACCGGTGGTGACCGCGGGCGGTATTGCCGATGGGAGGGGATTGGCAGCTGCGCTGGCCCTGGGGGCGGAAGGTGTGATGATGGCTACTCGTTTCATCAATACCCGTGAGTGCCTGGTACATGAGAATATCTGGCAGGAAATCATAATGCGCCAGGAACAGGATACTGCTCTGATATGCAAGAGCCTTAATTTGCAGGGTCGCGCTTTGAAGAACGCCTTGACCGAAGAAATTCTCTCTATCGAAGGCGAGGGGGAGGCGCTGGATAGGATATTTGCCCTGATCACCGGGCAGAGGGTCAAAGCAGCGTGGCAGAATGGAGATGTGGAAAACGCCGCTTTTATGATTGGGCAATCCGTAGGCCTGATCCACGATATACAGAGTTGCCAGGAGTTGTTGGATGGGATGGTTAAGGACGCCGAAGCTATTTTGCGCCGGAACCTGGACAGGTTCCGTTGAGCGAGGATTCTTTCCATTTGACTGCGTGCTTACAGATGACGTTTCATGACAATTGGAGAAAGGGTGAAGAAAATGGCAGTGGGAGCAGAGATGACTAAACAGAAAATACGCCAATTCGTGTTGGATTTTGGTGTGGATGATGTGGGCTTTGCCAGCGTGGATGACTATATAAGTCCCAGGTCACCAGCTATAGCCAGCCTGTTCCCCACTGCCAGATCTATGGTGGTGATGGCTTACAAGGAACCTGCTAACTGCGATAGTGCCAGCCCAATAATGGCTGTGAACGGGCGGCTGGATCTCATGGAATTCAGCCGTTCCTGCAACTACAAATTGAGCCGGTTCCTCAACCGGGAATACCATACCAAGGCCATGACGGTTCCGGTTTCTTATCCGGTCAATATGGCAGGGGAAGGAAAGGGTTTGATAGGGGAAGTCTCGCTTCGGCATGCTGCCCTGGCGGCAGGGCTGGGCAACTGGGGACGCCATAATCTTATCATGCATCCCCGCCTGGGGAGCAGGGTGATTTTCAGCGCGGTGTTAACCGAGCTTGAATTGCCGTCTGATCCGCCGGTCACCGAGGATTTATGCATAGACTGCGATATTTGCGTGAATAGCTGCCCGGCTGGAGCCCTGGATGAAGAAGGCAAGACCGCGGTCATGAAATGCCTGCGCAAATCGCAACCCTATGGTATCGGCGCAGCGATAGGCTTCTGGCTCAAGTTCGCCGAGAGCCAGCCGGATGTCCAGAAGAAAATGTTGCAGAGCCCAGATTTTATGAGTCTCTACCAGGCACAATCGCTGGGTTTTCAATACTATTGCTTCCAATGCCTGGCCACCTGCCCTATTGGGGAAGACCTCTAGACGCTTCGCAGGCATTGCCAAGAGCCAGCTTGACTGAAGGGTAAATTATGAATGCGCAAAAGGAGCTGTAAATCCATGAACAATTTTACCGAGTTCTGGTGTTTCCGCCTGGCAGCCCTGGGCAGGAAGATCAGCCGCCAATACAGTGCGGAATTCGCTCCCTTTGGGATCACCCCCACCCAGTCCTTTGTCCTGTTCGACCTGCTCAGTCATGACGGCAGCAGTGTCAAGGACATAGCCGCGCGCATCCAGTTGGACAGTCCAGCTGTAACCGGAGTCATAGACCGCCTGGTCAAAGAAGAGCTGGTCAAGCGCCAGGAAGACCCCTCCGACCGGCGTAGCCTCCAGATATACCTGACATCCCGGGGCCGGGAATTGGCCCAGCAGTTGTTGCCTATAGCCCAGGAGTTCAACCGCAGCCTGCAGGCAGGGCTGAATCCGGAAGAACGCCAGCTTTTCAGCCAGGTATTGACCCGCCTTGAGTAAACCAATCTGGTCCAGTGGAGTCTATTTGACCAACCGCAAAAAAGCTTTGGGGATCTCGGTTTCAAAACGCATCAATTGTCCGCTGACAGGGTGATAAAAGGAAAGCAGGTGGGCGTGCAGGGCCAGCCGTCCCAGGGGATTGGTCAGAGCGCCATACTTCCGGTCGCCGGCGATGGGATGGCCCAGATCCTTCATATGAACCCGGATCTGGTTCTTGCGGCCGGTCAATAGACGTATTTCCAGCAGGGAATAAGCCCGGCTCTGCTGCAGGACTTGGTAATGGGTTACGGCTTCCTGTCCATCACCAGGGGTGGAAGCAGAATACATCAGACCTGTTTTGGTAGTCAAAAGCCATGATTTGACCGTGTCTGATTTTTTTTCAACCCGGCCTTCCACTAATGCCGCATAAGCCCGGTCCACCACAGCTTCTTTCCAGGCAGCCTGCAATTTTAATTTAACGATCTCGTTTTTGGCGAAGAGCATCAGCCCGGAGGTGTCCCGGTCCAGCCGGTGCACGATGAAGATTCGTCCTGCTGGATTTTCAAGGCGCACATGATCAGTGAGCTGGTGATAGGCGGTAAGCTGTTTTTCTGTGGCGGTGGCAATGGAGAGAAGTCCGGCTGGTTTGTCGACCACAATGATATCCTGGTCTTCATAAATGATCTGCAGTCCTTTGCCGCCCGAGAGACCTATATCCCTGACCAGGCTCCAGTTGATAGTGACTGCATCACCTGGTTGCAGGGCATGATCGTACCGGGTGACTACCTGGCCGCAGACCGAGATCTGGCGGTGTTTGAGCAGGGATTTTACATTGTTCCGGTCCTGGTCAGGCAAATTTTCCAGTAGAAATTGCATAAGCTGGGCTCCCTGAGATGCCAGGAACCTGGTTTCACGCCGGCGAAGCTTGGACTTGGCGCTGCGTGGTTCATGTTTGCCAGTCATGTTGTACCTCCATGATCAAACCTGGCTGCTCGCGACCTTCTGCTTCAAGAAGGCATAGAAGGCGGGCAGGAGGGACACAAAGATAATGCCAAAAATCACAAGGGTGAAATTTCGTTCCACCAGGGGAATATTGCCGAAGGAATATCCACCTCCCAGGAAAAGCAATACCCACACAGCGCTGCTGGAGATGTTGTATAGCTGGAAGCGGGTATAGGTCATGCCTCCGATGCCGGCTACAAAAGGAGCAAAGGTCCGTATAATGGGAATGAAGCGGGCGAGAAATATGGTTTTGCCCCCGTGTTTTTCATAAAATGCATGAGTGCGCAGCAGGTGCTCCCGGTTAAAAAAGCGCACCTCTTCGCTGGCAAATACCCTGGGCCCGATCCAGCGGCCTACATGGTAGTTGACCACGTTGCCGGTTATGGCGGCGGTGATAAGCACGAGCCCAATCACCACCAGGTTGATCTCACCACTGGCGGCCAGAGCCCCCAGCATAAATATGAGCGAGTCACCGGGCAAAAAAGGGGTGACAACCAGCCCGGTCTCGCAAAAGATGACCGCAAAAAGTATTAGGTAGGTCCAGGTGCCGTAATCATTGATTATTTGGTTGAGGTAGTGGTCCAGGTTGAGGAGGATGTCGACTATCAACATCGAGCTGCTTAATTCCATAGAGGCCCTTTCCCCTGCCGGCGCTGCCTGCCAATGTGAGGGCAAGCCGGATTTTTCCGCTCATTCCTGATCGTGCATTTCAGTCTACGCTATCCCTAAGCTATAGTCAATAACGGCACTACTTCTTTACAGCACCTTTTTGTGTTATTATAGTCTAAATGCGAAAACAAGGCGGCCCTGTCGATTTCTAGTTCCGACACCTCGGCAGGGATTGCGCATCACATAGGTTTAGTCCCGTAGCTTTGGGATTTATGGGATGTCCAGAACACCCGGCGAGGTATACATAATGTTTGAAGCGGTCCTGTTCGACCTGGACGGCACTCTGCTGGATATCGATATGGATTCGTTCCTGCCCCAATATTTCGCGGAAATGGGCAGGATGGCGGCTCAGGTCGGTTGCTGTGATCCCCGGCAGCTAGTGGAACAGATTCTACTTTCCACTGAAGTCATGATCCGGGACCTAGATCCAGCCAGCAGCAACGAGGCGACATTTATGGAACATTTTTTCCGCTCTCTGGAGGCGGATGAAGAGCAGATGCGGTCTTTTTTCGAGGAATTTTACCGTACCGGCTTTCCGCGCCTGCAGAAATACAGCCAGCCTTTTGCCGGAGTGCCGGAAATGATGGCCAAAGTTGTAGGCCGGGGTCATAAAGTGGTTATTGCTACCAATGCGGTATTCCCCTCTCAAGCCATCCAGTCCAGGCTGGAATGGGCCGGGATCGGGGAATTTTCTTATGCCCTGAAGACCAGTTATGAAAATATGCATTTCTGCAAACCCCATCCCCAGTACTACCTGGAAATAGCAGAGACCATCGGGGTTGAACCAAGCCGTTGCCTGATGGTTGGCAATGACACCGGTGAAGACCTGGTGGCTGGCACGGTAGGGATGAAGACTTATCTGGTCGAAGACCGGATGATAGACAAGGGCGGCACTACCTATTGTCCTGATTGGCGCGGCAGTCTCTCCGATCTCATTGTTTTCATGGATGAGATCGCCGGTGCCGTTGGGACAGGATAGGTTTTAAATAGATTTGGGGCACGGTCAGTCCCAGAGCAAATAGCTTGAAAACCCTAAACATTTCTGGTAGAGTAGATAAGGTTGAATACAAATATATCGGCTATTACTGAATTGGAGCACAATTAGAGTATGCAAAATATTAATGAAAGAAGAGGTCGTAAGTTTTGGAGGGCTTAATATTTAATACCCTGACGGTTATTGTAGCCTTATCAGAAGCTTTTGTTTTTGTCGTTCTATGCTATTACTACTACGTATCCGTATCTGGGTGGAAGAAACACGAGGAAGACAAGGATTTTGACCCGGTAAAGAGATTCGCTTTGATAACGGCCGCCCACAACGAAGAAGCGGTCATCAAGTATCACCTGGAAAGCCTGAAGAGCCTGAATTATCCGCCCGAGTTGTTCGATATATATATAATAGCCGATAACTGCACTGACAACACCGCTGCAGTGGCCCGCGACGAAGGGGTCATAGTATGTGAACGTTTTTCACCCCAACGGGGCAAGGGTTTCGCCCTGGAATGGATGTTTGCCAAGCTGTTCGAAATGGAAGAACAGAAATATGATGCGATCTGCTTGTTTGATGCCGACAATGTGGTGTCACCCAATTTCCTGCTGGAGATGAATTCCAAGCTCAAAAAGGGCTATCGTTCCATCCAGGGTTACCTTGATACCAAGAATCCCAACGATTCTTGGGTTACGGCCTCATATGCGACTGCTTATTGGTCCATGAACCGGATGTGGCAGTTGGCCCGCTACAATAAGGGTTTGTCCAATGCCCTGGGCGGAACCGGGGTTTGCCTGGAATACAACCTGCTCAAGGAATATGGGTGGGGTGCAACCTGCCTCACTGAGGACCTGGAATTCACCATGAAGCTCATAAAAAACGGCATCCTGACCTCCTGGGCCCATGAGGCCAAGGTCTATGACGAGAAGCCGGTGTATTTTTCCCAGACCTGGAGACAGCGCACCCGCTGGCTGCAGGGCCATTGGGATGTATGTTTCCGCTACGCCATCCCCCTGATCAAGAAGGGGATCAAGGAGAGGAAATGGTATCCCATCGATGGAGCCATCTATTTGCTGCAGCCTATTTTGATCATGATCATGCTGATCAATTTTGTCCTGGCCGGGGTAGCCTATATATCTCCCCAGCCGCTTTTTGCCAGTGTTATAGGTGATCTGTTCCCGAACTGGTTCTGGTGGGCATTCGGCATCCTGGGCTATTGCTACCCGATGCTGGGGCTTGTCCTGGAAGGAGCTCCCCGCAGTGC
>CAZYGL010000016.1:11348-14402 GCA_964647335.1 uncultured Syntrophomonas sp.
TCACAGGTTCAGAGCAAGACTGCCAGAACTGCCCAAAGGCAAAGTAAAACCAGGAGTGTTCATGGCCCTTTAAGAACCGCATCGACGCCCTTGTCTATAGTCAAGCAGCCGGTGGAGGGGGTCAAAGCAAGTATCAGCCCGGAACCGGGTGCGCCAGTCACTGCCGCCGGGGGACGTAATTACCGTTAGAGCGGCTATACGCTGTGATATATTTCGATAAGCAGGACCTGCCGGCATTTCCAGTCGGCAGGTCCTTATTTGTCAAAAAAGCGCCAAACCGGTAAATGGAGCCCGGTTTGGGGATGAAAGCATTTTGGAGGCCCTTGTAATCATTTTGCCTCCCCGGCTGCACTCTGTTATATTAGTTACAGATTGGGATTCTGCGCTCTGGAGCAGGAATGATTTTTTGAGTGAAGAGGAGGAGAAAGGTTTGCACAGGAATAAATTGCTGGCAATAGCCATGATTGTTATTATGGCCATGGGACTGCTCGGGGGCTGCAGCCCGGCTGAGAAAGGATTTTATGGCCTGATGACTGAAATCAACAGTCAGAAGGTCTATACTGACAGCGGCAGTGTCAGGATAACTTTAACCCAACTACCGACCAGTGCCGTTGCCCAAGGGGAAGGAGCCTTTGACCAGGCCGTCCTCATGAGGGCGCTCAATCAGCACCGCATCGACTACACCGGCAAGGCCGATCTGGCCAAGAATCTGCTGCAATATAATTTCAATATCGTCGATACCTCCAATAATTCCAGTTACCCGGTATTAACCCTGGTGGCCAAAGACGAAATGTTTTACTGCAAAATTGACGGACTGATCGATTACCTGGGCATGTTTACCAGCCCGGCTGAAAAACAGGAACTGGAAAATAGCCTGGGGGATGTTGTATGGATCAGTCTCAGCAATGATGAATTGAATGCTATGCTGGTGACGGGCGGATCGCCAGTCTTCAGCGGCGACATCTTCCGGAAATCCTCGACCCAGCAGGCAGTCTGGCAGCGCCTGGTGGACGGATTGGTGAACGATGCCTACAAGGATTATCAGAGCAGCCTGGTTACCCAGAACAGCGACGGGTATACGCTGACACTCCGGGGAGCCGATTTGGTGAGTGTTATCAAACCAGCCGCCATTTATACAGTCAACCATATTGATGACCTGGGTGCAGTACTCAACAACTTCCTCAACGGATTGTCGAGTGAGGAGATGACAGCTTTGGGTATGACTGCACAGGCCCGGGAAGAAATGAAACAAAGCGTGACCGCCATGGTTCAGGATGTGAACCGGAACCGGGCGGAGTATCTGGGTGAACTTGAGAACCTGAGTCCCATGGCGTCCCAGGAGATCACGACAACCTTGAACGACAGCCAATTAACTACCACCCTGGGAAAAATCGATGCTACCACCTATCGCCAGGATACCCAGATGCATGTCCATATATCTTCAGGATACCCGGTGGAGACCATGGAATTTACCATCAGCCAGGAACACCGCATGAAAACCGGCGGTGTGGTCCAGGTCAGCGCTCCCTCCGCTCAGGTAATAACCTATACCGAACTGGCCAAGCGGATGCCCAACAGGATGGAGGTCAATGTGGATTCGGGGGCTTATCGCGGCAACCGCGGTTTCATGAGCAGCAGCGGCACCATGGAAGTGCACCTTGCCAACAACTATACTTACCTGCCCCTGCGCCTTATAGGTGAATCCCTGGGAGAAGAGATAGGCTGGGACCAGGCAGCTTTTCAAGCTTATGCCCTGCAGAACGGGCAGCGCATTTATATGACCAGCCTCTATTTCAATAACCGGGCTTTCATCAAGATCCGGGATTTCGAACGCCTGGGATACACGGTGGTTTGGGATCCAGTATCCCGCACCGCTACTATCAACAGATAACTTTCACTGTAAAGCAATAGGGCTCCTGCCAATGCTGGCAGGAGCCCTTGAGTTCAGGCTCGGAGGTTATTGTGAACTGGAATAGGTTAATCCTCCCGGGTGGATTCAGGCAAGCCGATATCCAATAAGGCGAACAGCTTGTCCTTATCGTTCAGGGCGGGATTGTCGATCACCTTGTCCAACAGGTAGTCCATTGCTTCGCCGATGGCCCTGCCGGAATTGAAATAGGGCATAAGTTCATAGTAGCTTATGACCAGGTCCTTGGTCGTGAGGGGTTCACGCCGTGACATGACTTCCCAGCATTTGGTGCGAATCGACCTCACCCGATTGATATCCCTGCCAGTCAGGGGCGAAACCTCGATGTCCGACAACTGCAGTTCGAAGAGATTACAGATGTTGTCAGTCCCGATGCGCTGGATCAGCCTTTTTATACTCAGTTCACTGGCATGGTCATAATCATTCATATGCTCCTTGACCAGTGCGCTGACTGCCGAAATGGTCTTGGGATCGAAATTGAGCCGGCCCAGGGACTCTTTGGCGATATCCGCCCCGATGCTGGCATGGCCGTAACAATGGCCCTCACCGTCAGCATCTATAGTCAAACAAAGTGGTTTGCCGATGTCGTGCAGCAGAGAAGCCAGCCGCAGGGTCAGGTCGGGTTTGGTATGGTCCAGCACCGCCAGGGTATGCTCGAAAACGTCTTTGTTATGATAAGAACTGCGGGTGTCGAATCCGATGGTTGAGATAAGTTCTGGCAGCAGATGACTTAGCAGGCCCAGCTCATGCAGCCTGCGGATGCTCTGGGAAGGTTTGTCGGTTAAAAGCAGTTGGGTGAACTCGTTTGAGACCTTTTCCGAGTGGTAAAAATCGCAGTCATCGGGCCAGGGGTAAGCCAAGATAGCCTTCAGAACCGAATTGTCCAGGGTGAATCCCAGTTGAGCTTCGAAACGCACCGCGCGCAGCATCCGGACCGGGTCGGCGGAAAAATTGACCTGAGGATCACCGACGCACCTGATAAGCTGCTGACTGATATCGGTCAAACCGCCGAAAGGGTCAATCAATCCCTGCCGGTCGTTGTAAGCCAGGGCGTTGAGGGTGAAATCGTGCTGGGCAAGCTCCCCGGCAATATTTTCGGAGAAACGGTGTTCACTGGCGCTGCGGAA
>CAZYGL010000017.1:0-2342 GCA_964647335.1 uncultured Syntrophomonas sp.
AGGCTGCATATGCCATTGGATAGTTCCGGCGGGAGCATAGGCAGGACCTGATCCACCAGGTAGACACTGGTGCCCCGGGCGAATGCCTCCCGGTCCAGTTGACTGTCTTCTCTGACATAATGAGAAACATCGGCTATATGGACCCCCAGGCGATATCCGCCTTCTATCCGCTCCACTGAAACTGCATCATCCAGATCCTTGGCATCTTCCCCGTCGATAGTAACCATCCTGACCCCCCGCAGGTCTCGGCGCCGCTCAATCTCGGCTTGGCTAACCTCCTGGGCGGCCTGCTGGGCCTCAGAAATCACAGCCGCAGGAAACGTATGGCGCAAGCCATGTTTCTTGATGACGATCTGCACATCCACTCCGGGCAGTCCCCCAGCCCCGAATACCTCCAGGATTTTCCCTTCCGGATACTTGTTTTTATCTGGATAAGCCGTTATCTTGACCAGGACTTTGTCCCCGTTGCGCAGTTTCATTTTTGGATCCGGTTTGACATAAACCGGGTATATCTGGCGGGGATCGTCGGGTATAACTTGGGCCATATTGCGGCGCTTCTCGAAAGTTCCCACCAATTCCTGGCTGGCCCGGGCAAGGGCTCTGATGACCTCGCCTTCCGGGCGCTGATCTCTGCCTCCTCTGCGGCCGATCCTGACCATGACCCGATCTTCATGCATGGCTCCATTGAGGTTTCGTCCGTAAATAAAGATCTCTTCTCCGCCGGGCTCGGGGGTCAAGATCCCGTAACCCCTTTCACTAAGCTTTATGGTCCCCCGCACCAGGTTCATCATATCGGGAAGTCCATATTTGTCCTTGCGGGTTTTTAGAATCTCTCCTTCTTTCTCAAGTTGACCGATTATCCTGGCAAACTGGGCCTCTCCTTTGGCATCCAAATGGAATACCGCCATGAGTTCGTTGTAGCTCAAGGGACGATAACTGGTCTGGCGCATATGGTCCAATACCTGTTCCTTGGTGAGCACGGCCGGGTCCCTCCCCTCTTATCTCCCTTCCGGGGCATCACTACAATCCGATTTGATCGGCAATCCCCTGCATACTCTGCAGCGCGATTTCCAGGAACTCATCCCTCTCCAGGCCGATCTCTTTACAGGTGTCCATCTGATCCCGGCTGGCTCCCCTGGCAAAAGCGTTCTCTTTAAACCGTTTGCGCAGCGACTTCATCTGCACCTCGGCCAATTTCTTGTCCGGTCTGACCAGGGCGGCAGCAGTAATAAAACCGCTGACCGGATCGGCCGCATAAAGGGCTTTATCGAGCATGCTCAACCGGGGCAGGCCATGGACCTCATTGTGCACCTTGACTGCATAGACAACATCGGCGGGCAGTCCGATTTTTTCCAGCATATCCGCCGCCACCAGGGAGTGGCGGTGGAAATCTTCCCCGGTTTCATCATAATCGATGTCATGTAAAAGCCCGGCCAGGCCAAATTTATCCACATCTTCCCCCAATCTGGCAGCTAAGCCCCGCATGATGGCTTCCACCGCCAGGGAATGATTGATCAGATTCTCATTGTGCAAATTCTCCTGCAGAAGCTTTATGGCTGTATCTCTCTGCATTTTGTTTCCTCCTAATAGTCTAGTTTAATATTTGCTTCCATGAATGCCGCTATTTCACGGACTATCAGCCGCTGGTCGTGGCTCATGGTCGCTATATGCCCAGAATTATGGAGTTCAATGATCCTTACCTGCGACCCTTGAGCTTTGTCCATTATAAATTGTGCGCTGCGCGGATGGACCTTGTCATCCCCCTGAGACTGGAAAATCAATACTGGCAATTCCAGGTTGGGAAGTTGCTGCACAACCTTTTTTCTCAGGCGCTGCATGCTGAGCAGGGCTTTGATGGGCATCACCGGATAAGCGAAGCGTCCTTGCGATTCCAATTCCCTGGTCAACGGGTCTTCCTTCTTGGGATGATAAGGCCGCACCAGCCGAATGATGGGGGCCAGGGTCAAGAGAACCGGCGAGTTCGTAAAAATGGGAGTATTGATGGCGATGATTCCTTCCAGGCCATTTTCCAGGCTGCCAGCATAGAGGGCCAACAACCCGCCCATGGAAAGTCCGGCCACATATACCTGGGTATGGCTGCGCTGCAGATAACTGATCTCCTGGGCTACCCGGTCCCACCAATCCTCCCAGCCGGTCTTATCCATGGCTTCAGGGCTCATACCATGACCCGGCAAAAGCGGCCCGCTGACAGTGCAGCCGGTAATCTGATGGATCTTGCGGGCAACCGGGTATACCTCGGACGGCGATGCGGTAAATCCATGGATGAACAGACAGGCTGCCGATTCCGAGCCAGTCAATAGAAATGACTCTGCCTGGGGGTG
>CAZYGL010000017.1:2442-13966 GCA_964647335.1 uncultured Syntrophomonas sp.
TAGAAGGAACGATATACGAAGAAGAATGCTACCAGCAGGAAAGCGAAGCCCACATAGGGAGCAATGTCACGGAAGGCCTCGGAGATGGCGATCTCCATGGCCAAGAGTCCGAACAGGGTAGTGAACTTGATGATCGGGTTCAAAGCTACTGAAGAGGTGTCCTTGAACGGATCGCCTACGGTATCACCCACCACAGTGGCTTCATGCAAAGGCGTGCCTTTTTCCTTGAGGTCAACTTCCACTACCTTTTTGCCGTTATCCCAGCAGCCGCCGGCATTAGCCATAAACACAGCCTGGAACAAACCGAATACAGCTATGGAGATCAGGTAGGCCACAAATAGGGCCACCGGCTGGGCATTGTTGCCCTGGGGTGCAGCCAGGCATGCGAAGGCCATGGCGAATGAGAAAATGGTAATAAAGATATTGAACATACCTGCTTGGGCATACTGGGTGCAAATCTTGACCACTTCTTTGGATTTCTCGGTATTGGCCTTCACATTGGCGGCTTCTTCCAGGTTGATATTGTTCTTGATATACTCCACCGCCCGGTAGGCGCCGGTGGTAACTGCCTGGGTGGAAGCTCCTGTAAACCAGAATACTACCGAACCCCCGCACAGCAGGCCTAAGATGGTATAGGGATTGAGCAAGGTCAAGATAGACTCAGGTTCCACGCCCAATACGTTTTTGATAACCAGGATCAGGGAGAAGATCATGGCTGTAGCACCAACCACCGCGGTACCGATCAATACCGGCTTGGCTGTGGCTTTGAAGGTGTTGCCCGCTCCGTCATTAGCTTCCAGGTAGTGTTTGCCTTTCTCCCAGTCGGGTTTGAAGCCAAACTTTTTTTCTATCTCTTGGTCTATACCTTCGATCTCTTCGATCAGGGACAGTTCATAGATGGACTGGGCATTGTCGGTTACCGGTCCGTAGCTGTCTACCGCGATGGTGACCGGGCCCATGCCCAGCATACCGAAAGCGATCAGACCAAAAGCGAATACGGAAGGATAGATCATGATATCATGAGTTAGAGGAAGACTGGCAACGTAACCCCCAAACATAATACCTACAAAAACCATGCCGATCCAGAATGCACTGAAGTTTCCTGCTACCAAGCCGGACAGGATATTGAGTGACGGTCCGCCCTCCCGTGAAGCCTTGACCACTTCCGCCACATGCTTGGAGTTGGGGCTGGTAAATACTTTGACAAATTCAGGGATCAAGGCTGCGGACAGTGTGCCGAAGCTGATGATCAAGGCCAGGGTAGACCATAGTGGTGTCAGGGCTGTCTCTCCTGCCGCGCCCGGTCCTACTATATAATAGGTCAGCACGTAGGTTACCACGATGGATATTATTGAGCAAATCCATACCAGGCTGGTGAGGGGGGCTTCGAAGTCGAAGTCGTCCTTGGAGCCGAATCTGGATTGGCTGAAAGCTCTATTTACATAGAACGAGAATATGGAAGTAACCACCATCAGCACCCGGATGGCAAATATCCAGGTCAGCAGGGTGGTTTGCAGGGCAGGCGCCACCGCCAGGGTAATGAAGGTGATCATGGCCACACCAGTGACCCCGTAAGTCTCGAAACCGTCCGCAGTAGGTCCTACACTGTCACCGGCATTGTCACCGGTACAGTCGGCAATAACCCCAGGATTTCGCGGGTCATCTTCCTTGATGCCGAACACGATCTTCATCAGGTCGGCACCGATATCGGCGATCTTGGTAAAAATACCGCCGGCGATACGCAGGGCGCTGGCACCCAGGGACTCACCGATGGCGAAACCGATGAAACTGGCTCCTGCCAGTTCACGGGGAACAAACAAGAGGATGATAAGCATCATGATCAGCTCAACACAGACCAAAAGGACCCCGATGCTCATGCCAGCATCCAGGGCGATATTCAGCATCTTAAGGGGCTTTCTCTCCAGGGAGTTGAAAGCCACCCGGCTATTGGCCAGGGTGTTCATGCGGATACCGTACCAGGCCACACTATATGAACCCATCATACCGATAACGGTCCACATTAGGATATATGCTACCGAACCCAGCTGCATTTCCTGCAGGAATCCGTAATAGAAGGCTATACACGCGCCGATGAAGGCGAATAGTATGGCGATAAATTTACCCTGCTGGGTCAGATAGGTTTTACAGGTTTCATAAATAGTCTCGGCCACATCCAGCATACTCTGATGGGCATGCAATTTTGTTACTCTGGTAAACTGGTAGTAGCCGAATAACATCCCGGCGATACAGACCCCAATTCCTACATAAAGCAGGCTATTTTGCGCAGCGCTCAACTCGGGGATCACCAGGTTGGCTTCACTGGCAGCAGCCATGGCCGGCGCAAAAAGCACCATGATTAAACTCATCAAGCTTATCCACAAGGCTTTGAATGTCCCGCCTCTCGACAAAACCTCCATTATAACTGATCACTTCCTTTATCCGTTTTATGCTTGTTTTCCTGGCACCCCAAGCTCCCTGGGGCGCATGCCTATCGATCTATATGTAACACGAGACCCTAGAGGGATCCCGAATCAAGATGATACCCTACATATTGAGTATCGCCAGCCACAGGGTGAAGATCAAAAAGAAGGCGGCCAGATAAGCAGTTATCTTGGCAAACAGCTCATCTATTCCTTTTTTCTTGCCGAAGATCATATCGGCTCCTCCAGCTATTGTACCGCTTAAACCTGCGCTCTTGCCTTCCTGCATCAGGACGGTAAAGATCAAGCCCAGCGCACATATAACCTGCAGAACCAGGATAATAATTTTAAGCACCAAAAACCCCCCCTTCAATCTAACTTGTTCAAAGCCGGATTATATTTTACCACAAGGGCAAGGCCCTATACAAGATTATTCCCTAACGTTTTAGGTTATAATAGACGCCCTGCCCCCGATAGAGAGCAAACACATCCAGTTCTCCTTCGATGCGCAGCAAGCGGTTATACTTGGCGATGCGATCGGTGCGAGCCGGAGCTCCGGTCTTGATCTGGCCGGCATTGACTGCCACGGCCACATCAGCCATGGTAGAATCCTCAGTCTCCCCTGAGCGGTGAGAGATGACACAGGTATAACCCTTCCGCCTGGCCATTTCGATGGTGTCCAATGTCTCAGTCAGGGTGCCAATCTGGTTGAGTTTTATCAGTATGCTGTTACAGACCCCCGCTTCTATTCCCCGGGCCAGGCGCTGGGAATTGGTGACAAACAGGTCATCACCCACCAGCTGCACCTTATCGCCAAGGCGGTCAGTCAAGATCTTCCAGCCTTCCCAATCGTCTTCACCCAGACCGTCTTCAATCGAAATCAGCGGGTATTTGCTGACCAAACCAGCATAATAATCGACCATTTCAGCCGAACTGAGGACCAGGTCGTTGCCAGCCAGGTGGTATTTGCCATCCTTAAGCAGTTCGGTGGCTGCGGTATCGATGGCCAGGAATACGTCTTCACCTGGCTTGAAGCCGGCTTTGATGATTGCGGCCATGATGACATCCAAAGCGGCTTCATTGGATGGCAGGTTAGGCGCAAATCCGCCCTCGTCGCCCACTGATGTGGCCAGTCCCTGCTCAGCCAGGACCTTTTTCAGGGCATGATAGACTTCCACTCCCATCCGCAAAGCTTCGGCGAAACTGGGAGCTCCGCAGGGCACTACCATGAATTCCTGTATATCAACATTGTTGTCCGCATGCTTGCCGCCATTAAGGATATTCATCATGGGTACTGGGAGTTCTTTGGCATTGATACCGCCAATGTATTGGTACAAGGGCATATCCAGGTAAGCAGCGGCTGCCCGGGCTACAGCCAGGGACACCCCCAGGATGGCATTGGCACCAAGCCGGGCTTTGTTGGGAGTTCCATCCAAATCTATCATCAGACTGTCTATATCAATTTGGCGGATGGCTTCCATGCCGATAACTTCACTGGCTATGATCTCATTGACATTCTTCACAGCTTTCAGCACGCCTTTGCCCCCGTACCTGGCTGGATCTCCGTCCCGCAGCTCGACAGCTTCGTGGGCTCCGGTAGATGCTCCCGATGGAACCATGGCTATCCCGACGGTTCCGTCCTCCAGGGCCACTTCCACCTCCACTGTGGGATTTCCTCGCGAATCCAGCACCTCGCGTGCAAATACGTCTACAATGATACTCATCCAACTTACTCCTTCCTTGCCTGATGGCATAATAGATATTTATAGCTGGGTCAGATCCCGCCCCGTCATTTCGGCCGGCACCTTCATTCCCATCAAGCTCAACAGGGTAGGGGCAATATCGCATAGCGCTCCCCCCGGGCGCAGTTCAAGGCCCCGGAAGGCCTCACCTACCAGGATAAAGGGTACCGGGCTGGTTGTGTGGGCGGTAAACGGCACTTTGGTATCGGGGTCTACCATCCTCTCCGCGTTGCCATGATCAGCGGTGATGATCATAAAGCCCTTTTTGGCCAGAACTCGCTCGGCAACCCGGCCGATACATTCATCCAGGGTTTTGATAGCTAGAGTAGCAGCATCCAAAATTCCAGTATGTCCTACCATATCTCCATTGGCATAATTGATGAATACAATATCGTAATAGTCGCGGTCGATTTCTTCCAGCACTCTATCGGTTATCAAGCGGGCGCTCATCTCCGGCTGCAGATCATATGTCGATACCTGCGGGGAGGGGATCAGTATCCGCTCCTCGCCTGGATTGGCTTCCTCGATCCCGCCGTTGAAGAAGAAGGTCAGATGGGCATATTTCTCAGTTTCAGCGATGCGCAGCTGTTTGAGACCCTCTGCAGCCAATACCTGTCCCAGGGTGTGGTCAAGGTTTTGGGGCATGAAGGCTACCGGAGCTTTGAGATCGATATCATATTGGGTCATGCAGACCAGGTGGACCCGGGGGTGAAAACGGCGCTCAAATCTGAGCATATCTTTATCCACCAGGCTGTGACAAATCTGCCTGGCCCGATCGGCCCGAAAATTGAAGAATATCACGCTGTCCCCGTCTTCAATGGCAGCCCGGGCTTCCCCCTGGCTATCGACCAGCACCACCGGTTCCATGAATTCATCGGTCACACCTGCTGCATAGCTGGCTTCAATGGCTTGAGCGGCTGAATTGAAGCAGGGCCCTTCACCCAGTACCGAAGCATAATAGGCTCGGGCGATCCTGTCCCAGCGATTGTCACGGTCCATGCCGTAATACCTGCCCCCCAGGGTAGCAATCGCCCCCATTTCCATGACAGACATATGTTTTTCCAGTTCTCCCACATATCCCAGCGCACTCTGGGGCGGTACATCCCGGCCGTCCAGGAAGCCATGCACAAAAACCCGCTCCATCTGGCGGTTCTGGCATAATCGGAGCAACGCGTAAAGGTGGTTCAAGGAACTATGAACCCCTCCATCAGACAGCAGGCCCATCAGGTGCACTTTGCCACCCGTAGTTCTGGCCTTTTCGATAGCCGCCAGAAGCTCTGCATTGGAGAAAAAGGATCCCTCTTCGATAGCCTGGTCGATGCGGGTGGTCTCCTGGAAAACTACTCGGCCAGCTCCGATGTTCAAGTGGCCTACCTCGGAATTACCCATCTGTCCGGAGGGCAGCCCAACTGACCGACCTGAACACTCAAGCTCGGTATAGGGATAAGTTCTTTTTAGAGTTTCGAAATTGACCGGATCAGCCAGGCTTATCGCATTATCAGCCGCATTCTCCCGGCATCCCCAACCATCCAATATCATCAGCACTACAGGGCGTTCAGGCATTCTCTCCAAACCTCACAATACTGGCGAAGTCCGGGGCCACGAGGCTCGCTCCTCCAACCAGGGCTCCGTCAATATCCGGCTGCTCCAAGAAAGAAGCAATGTTGCCGGGCTTTACACTTCCCCCATACAGAATCCGCACCTTGCCGGCCCATTCCTCATCGTACATCCTGGCCAGGCATTCCCTGATATAACCAATCATCTCCTGGGCATCTTCAGGGGTCGCGTTGACTCCCGTGCCGATAGCCCAAACCGGCTCATAAGCAACTACCAGCGAATCAAGTCTCAGATCCTGCAGTCCCTTGGCCAGCTGCTGGCTGACTATTTCCCGGGCCAGTTCCTTTTCCCGCTGGTCCAGGGTTTCCCCTACACAGAAGATAGGGGTGAGACCTGCAAGGGTGGCAGCCTTAAGCTTGCGGTTGATGTTAGCTTCGGTCTCCCCCATTATATGGCGTCGTTCGGAATGGCCGATAATCACATAGCGGCAATCCAGATCCAGGAGCATGGCGGGTGAGATCTCCCCGGTATAGGCCCCCTGGTTTTCCCAGAATACATCCTGGGCGCCCAGTTGCACCTGACTGCTCTTGACAGCCTGGCGCACCGCCGGCAAGCATGTAAATGGCGGACATATCACCGACTCGGTTTCCGTTTGCTCAGCTATCAGCGGCAGAAATTCCTGCACGAACATCTCTGCCTCAGCTATGGTCTTATACATCTTCCAGTTGGCAGCGATCAGTTTTTTCCTGGAGTGACTGGCTGCGATCCTACTCACAGGATTTTACCCCCGGCAGTTCTATCCCTTCCAGGAATTCCAGCGTGGCGCCTCCACCCGTTGAAATATGGGTGATCTGGTCTTCCAGCCCCAACTGGTTGATAGCCGCGGCTGAATCGCCTCCGCCGATTACACTTATCGCCTGGGAGGCAGCAATGGCCCGGGCAATCCCGGTGGTGCCGCTGGCAAACTGCGGGTATTCGTATACCCCCACCGGTCCGTTCCATATGATGGTCTTGGCCCGGTTGATCGCCATGGTAAAGCCTTTCAGGGTCTTGGGCCCTATATCCAGGATCATGGCATCTTCAGGTATTGCATCGATATCCACTACCTTGGCTGTTGCTTGGGCTGAGATCTCCGTGGCAACGACCGCGTCCACCGGCATCAGTATAGTCTTGCCGGCCATAGACGCCAGATCCAGTAGCTCCCGGGCCTCGCGGAGCAGGTCCTGTTCGCATATGCTTTTACCTACTTTCACGCCCTTGGCGCAGAGAAAAGTGCTGCCGATCCCGCCCCCAACCAACAGGATGTCCATCTTCTTGAGCAGGTTGCGTATAAGACCAAGCTTGTCCTTGATCTTGGCTCCCCCCAGGATAGCCATCCGGGGAGACTGAGGATTGTTCATGACCTTTTTGAGCATGGTCACCTCTTTTTCCAGCAATAACCCGGCATAAGCCGGCAGATAGGCTGCTACCCCGGCAGTTGAAGCATGGGCCCGGTGAGCCGAACCGAAGGCATCATTTATGTAGATTTCACCCAACCGGGCCAAAGCCCTGGAAAATTCGGGGTCATTTTTTTCCTCCTCGGGATGGAAGCGAACGTTCTCCAGCATTAAAACCTCTCCGGGTTGCAGAGACAGGGCCAGCTTTTCCACCTCAGGGCCTATACAATCGTCGGCCATCCTAACCGGGCGCTGCAATAGTTCACTCAGACGGACCGCAACTGCCCGCAAACTGAATTCCGGATCCGGTTTGCCATTGGGCCGGCCCAAATGGCTCATCAGGACCAGACTTCCGCCCTGCTCCAGAACATAATCGATGGTCGGCAGTGCTGCAGTCATCTTGGTGTCATCGATAATTTTGCCCTCATCATCCATTGGCACATTGAAATCCACCCGCATCAATATTTTTTTGTTTTTCAGGTCTATATCCCGTACGCTTCGCACAGTAAGTCCTCCTCCGGTTTTCTATAAGCCCTGAGCTGCTATATAAGCTGCCAGGTCCACCACCCGCAATGAATAAGCCCACTCATTATCATACCAGGCGATGACCTTAGCCATATGGTCGCCGATAGTCATGGTCAGCAATCCATCCACCACCGCAGAGTGGGTCTCACCATTGTAATCACGGGATACCAGCGGAATTTCAGTGTATTTAAGGATACCCTGCAGGTAAGTCTGGCTGGCCAGGCGGAAAGCATCGTTGATCGCCTGGGCGCTGGCGGCTTTCTCTAGTTCTACCGTCAAGTCCAGCAAGGATACATTGGGTGTAGGGACCCTGATCGACAGCCCATCCAGCTTCCCTTCCAGTTCCGGAATGACCAGTCCGATCGCGCTGGCTGCACCGGTCGTCGTAGGTATCATGGAAAGGGCTGCGGCTCTGGCCCGGCGCAGATCATCATGCTCCAGGTCCAGAATACGCTGGTCATTGGTGTAAGAATGGCAGGTGTTCATCATGCCCTTGACCACGCCGAATTCCTGGACCAGCACCTTGGCTACCGGAGCCAGGCAATTGGTCGTGCAGGAAGCGTTGGAAAGCACATGATGTTTTGACGGATCGTAGCCCTGATGGTTGACTCCCATCACTACCGTATAATCTGAGTTCTTGCCCGGGGCGGTGATAATCACTTTGGATGCTCCCGCGCCGAGGTGTCCACCAGCTTGGTCCCGGCTCCGGAAACGGCCTGTGCCCTCTACTACAATCTGGACCCCCAGATCCTTCCAGGGCAGTTTGCCAGGCTCCTTTTCTGACAAGTAACGAAATGACTTGCCGCTGGCCTCGATAAAATCCCCGTTGACCCTTACCTCACCCGGAAACTCCCCGTGCACCGAATCGTACTTGAACAGGTGAGCCCCACCGTTGGGATCACCCAGATCATTTACGGCAACCAATTCCAGATCATCTCTTTGCAGGGCTGCCCGGGCAACCATGCGCCCAATCCGGCCAAAACCATTGATAGCAAATTTGACCGCCATTTAATCCACTCCCTTTCCATAAATTATTTGCTGGGCTGCGCCCTCATCGGTGATCAGCACCGATTCCTGTCCATTTCTTAAAACCGCCTTGATGGCTTCAGCTTTGTTGCTGCCCCCAGCTACCGCCACCACCAGCTTGATATTCCCTAAATCACTTCTTTCCAGACCTATGCCGGGTATCTCATATATAATACGCCCCTGGCAGTCGAAATAATGCCGCAAAGCCTCGCCTACGGCGCCGTGATCCTCAAGATAAGCTAGCTCCTGCTCGGGAAGAGCTCTGCGCCTGGCCATTTCCAGCGCCGGTCCGATCCCGTGCACCAGTATATTGGCTGACTTGATGGTCTTGATGACCGCGCTGATATGTATGTCTTTTTTCAGGGCTTCGGCTGTGCTCACTTCCACATTATCGGGAATATGCAACAAACGGTACTGTGCTCCTATAGCCCGCGCAATCTTGGCTGCAATATTGCCGGCCTGCAGCTCTACATTCTCACCCAAACCGCCCCGGGCTGGAACAACGCATACCTTTTCCGCATGGATGCCTTCCCGCATATGATCCGCTACTTGGGCAAGGGTAGTTCCTCCGGTCACTGCCAATATACAGTGGGGATAGATCTTGCGGCGCAGGTACTCAGCTGCCGCCCGTCCCAGGTCTTTATGGGTGAATGGGTCCAGGTAGGAATCCCCGGGAACCACTATGACTTCTTCCAGCCCAAACCTTTCCTTGAGTTTCTCGCCCAGGATCTGGATGTTGAACAGCCAGGGAGCAAACTGGTCAATTTCCCGCAGGAGTTCTTCCCCGTAAGGAGTCAGATAAATGCCCGCCGGGGTGGCCTGCAGAGCACCGCGGACTCTTAGTACATCGATCTCTGCCCTTACTGTCCTCTCGCTGCAGTTCACATTTCTCCCCAATTGGCGCCGGCCGATGGGCTGGTTATGATGCACCTGTCTTAAGATCTGGTAGCGGGTGGTCATCAGGTCCATAACTTCCGGCGCAAAACGCTCCAGGACCGCAAACAATTTATCCATAATTACCTCGGGACTATTTTGTATTATAGGGACATATTTGTCCCACTGGATTCGAATGGAAATTGGAATTAGCCTCAATCAACATAATTATTATAGCACATTGAATCAATTATGAGGTCTAATTTGTAAATTTTATTAATATCTTTTGCGGGCGGTGGTGGATGATATGCCTATCTCCTGGCGGTATTTGGCCACCGTGCGCCGGGATATCTTTATGCCCCGGGATTTAAGGATCTCCACTATGGTCTGGTCACTCAGCGGACGGTTGTTGTTTTCCCCGCTGATTATTTCCTCCAGCATGCGTTTAATGCTTTTGGACGAGATCCGATCGCTGGCGCCGGAACCCTCCACCCCGCTGCCGAAGAAATATTTCAGCTCAAACAGTCCCTGGGGAGTCTGGATATATTTTTTGGAGGTGGCCCGGCTGACCGTGGATTCATGAACTCCGATCATATCCGCAACCTGCCGCAGATTGAGGGGTTTCAGGTGTTTGATGCCTTTGTCGAAGAACTCTGTTTGGATATCGACGATGCAGCGGATCACTTTATCCAGGGTTTTGCGGCGTTGTTCTATACTGCGGATCAGCCAAATAGCCGAACCCATCTTTTCTTCCAGGTATTTTCGCGCTTCGGAGGAGAAATTACCTGGATTGCGCAGCATGCTCTCGTACATCTGGTTGACTACCAGCCGCGGAGAAGCGCTGTCATTCATCACCACCACGTATTCCCCCTCGACTTTTTCCACCAGGGCATCGGGGATGATATATTTCACCTCATCGGTGGGACTATACTGCAGCCCCGGTTTGGGGTCCAGGGTCCGGATAAGATCGCAGGCTTCCTGGATGTTTTGCACGGTGGTTCCCAGGGCATGGGCTATTTTATTGACCTTGCCATAAGCCAATTCGTCCATGAACTGGTTGACGATGGCCTCAACCAAATCGTTCTGTTTGCCATAATGGTGCAATTGGATCAGCAGGCACTCTTTGAGATTACGCGCTCCTACCCCATGGGGGTGGAAGGTCTGTACGAGGGCAAGCACCCGCTCAACCATCTCTGTTTCCGTACCTGTAACCTCGGCGATTTCAGCCACATCCACGCAGAGATAGCCATGGGAATCGATGTTGCCGATGATGTATTGCCCGATTTCCAGTTCGGTAGGATCTTCACAGGTGAGATTCAGCTGAAACGTCAGGTGTTCATAGAGGGTAGGACGCTGAGTCAGGAAGTTGTCAAAGGATTTGCTGGCACCTTCATTGACTGCCAAGCCGATATCCCGGTCATGGAAATACTCCATCCACTCTTCAGGGCTGTTGCCGTTAAGAGCTTCGCCTGCCTTCTCTTCATTAGCCATATCTGTGGCATTATCTGCAGCCTGATCCTCAACCTCTTTCTGTTCCAGGAGCGGATTTTCTTCCAATTCCCGCTGGGTGTATTCATCCAGTTCCAGGGTCGACATCTGCAGTATGGCAATTGCCAGCCGCAGTTCGGCTGTCATGATCAGCTTTTGTTGTTGCTCCAGGTATATCTCATTAGTCAGTTTCATTGCGTCCCTCACATACCTATCAATCCAGTAAGTCGGCGGCCAGGTTCTCCAGTTTTTTCATGCGGTAAGCTACTCCCGATTTTGTAAGGGGCGGGTCGAGCAGCATACCCATCTCTTTGAAAGTACTGTCCGGGTGTTCAATACGCAATAAGGCAAGTTCCCGCAGGCTGGGAGGCAGACCTTTCAGTCCGACCTTGGCCAGTAATTTCTCTATCATTTCTACCTGACGGACCGAAGCATCCACGGTTTTGGCCAGGTTGGC